>CAJYRU010000078.1 GCA_913777295.1 uncultured Sphingomonas sp.
TTCTGGCGGAGATTGCGGATGACGATGCGCAGATATTCGATGCGCGGGTCTTCGTCGCCGCCCCAACAGGAGGTGAGCAGCCGTTCATGGGTCACGATCCGGCCGATATGGCGAGCGAGCAGCGCCAAAACGTCATGTTCCTTGCGCGTCAGATGGATGTCGGCCCCGGCGCGGGACACCGTCCGCCGATCGAGATCGATGCGCAGATCGCCCCTTTCGACGATCTGCGGCGCCGGATCGTTCGCACGACGATGGCGCAACGCAACGCGGAGCCGGGCGAGCAGTTCGTCGGTATCGAACGGCTTGGTCACGAAATCGTCGGCGCCCAGATCGAGTGCCGCTACCTTCTCCTCCACCGCATCGCGCGCGGAAACGACCAGCACGACCGCATCGCCTTGGGTGCGCAGCAGCGGGATGATGCTCAGGCCATCGCGATCGGGCAGGCCGAGGTCGAGTAGGATCGCATCGGGCCGCTCCACCGCTGCCGCGTGCAACGCGTCCCGGCCATTGCCTGCGTCCACCACCGTATAGCCGGCACGGGTCAGCGTGTTGCGCAACAGGCGACGGATCGCCGGTTCGTCGTCGACAATCAGAATCTTCGCCGGCATCAGTCCACACTCCCCATCGGAAGTTCGCGCAGCAGCAGCGCCGGCGGAAAGGTCAGCGAAAAGATCGCGCCTTCGCCATCGACACGGTTGGCGGCGGTCACGCCCATGCCCATCGCCTCCGCAAATGCCTTGACGATGGCGAGGCCCAGCCCGGTTCCGCCGACGGTGCGGTCGGTCCCTTCCAGCCGCGTAAAGGTATCGAACACGCGCGCCTCCTGTCCGGGGGGAAGGCCCGGCCCCTGATCGCGCACCGACAGGCTGATCTCGCCGAAGCGGTTGCGTCCTTCGATCACGATCTCGGTTCCCGGATCGGCATAACGCCCGGCATTGTCGAGCAGATTGAGCAGGCAGTGGTGCAGCAGCTGCGGATCGACGCGCACCAGCGGCAGGTCGGGCGGCACGTCCAGTCGAACGTTGTGCCCCTCCAGCGCGCCGCGCGCGTCATGCGCGGCGCCGGCCACCGCGTCGCTCAGGTCGGTCGCCTCGACCTTCAGCCGGATCGCACCGGCCTCCACGCGCGCCATGTCGAGCAGGTTCGATACGAACCGGTTGAGGCGCGCCGATTCCGACCGGATCGTGCCGATCAGTTCCGGCGTCGCGCCCTGTGCCAGCTGGTCCGCAGCGACCATCACGGCGGTCAGCGGCGTGCGCAGGTCGTGGCTGACCGACGACAGCAGCGTGGCGCGCAGCCGGTCACGGGTCCGCACCGCATCGACGTCGCGCATCTCCGCCTGCAGCCGCAGCCGTTCGAGAACGAGGGCCGACTGATCGGCGAGGCTGGAGAGGAGCGGCAACTGGTCGGGGCGAACAGGGTTGCCGCCGGTTTCGTTGGCGACCGCCAGCACCCCGACCCGACGTTCGCCGGTCTTCAGCGGATGGAACAGCCATTCGGACGCGGTCAGCGTACCCGATCCCTTGCCCGCCGGGGTGCCGGTGTCGAAGGCCCAGCTGGCGGCGGCATGGTCCATCGTGTCGAGCCGATAGGCGGGATCGGTCGCGGCAAGGATCGCCACGTCGCTGCCGCCGCCCGGCCCCAGCAACAGCACCTGGACGCCGAGCAGCCGGCGGACATCGTCGCAGATCATCTGCGCGGCGGTGTCGATTTCGTTCACGCTCGCAATCTGGCGCAGGAAACTGGCGAGCGTGGCGTTGGTCCGGGCGCTGGCGGCGGCAAGGTCGGCCTGCGCCCGGACCCGCGCGGTCAGCTGGCTGGTCGCGACCGCGACGCCGAACAGCACCACGACCGACACGATGTTTTCCGGATTGCTGATGCTGAGCGTGCCGACCGGCGGCAGGAAGAAGAAATTATAGGCCAGGCTGGACGCCAGTCCGGCGAACAGCCCGGTGCGCAATCCGTGCAGGCTGGCCGCGACCATCACCGGCAGAAGGTAGAGCATCCCGATATTGCCGAGTTCGAGGATGTGGAACAGCGCGCTGGCGATCGCGGTGATGCCCGCGACCATCGCGGTCGTCACGGCATAGCCGCCGGCGCTGCCCCATTCCCGTGCCGGCCGTTGGCGTCCGGTATCGCGCGGGGCTTCGCCGGCAACGGGCAGGACGTGAACGGTCACGCCGGGCGTATCGCGGACCAGCCGGTCGACGATCGATCCGTGGCGCAGTTCGAACCAGCGCGACCGGTTCGACTTGCCCAGCACCAGCTGCGTCGCGCGGGCGTCGGTCAGGAAGCCGCGTATGCCCTCGACCACGGTCGGGGCGGGCACGGTGGCGACCGCCGCGCCCAGTTGGGTCGCCAGTGTCATCGTCGCTGCGACGCGGGCGTGCTGCGCCGGGCTGAACGCGGCGGTACGCGGGGTTTCGACGAACAGCGCGGTCCATGGACCATGCAGGCCGTCGGCTACCCGCTTTGCCGCGCGGACCAGATTGTCGGCGCCGGGCAGTTCATTGATCGCGACGACAATCCGGTCGCTCCCCGCCCAGGTGCCGCCGAGGCCCAGCGCGCGCACATCGTCGAGCATCCGCGCATCGACCGCCTGCGCCGCGCGGCGCAGCGCCAGTTCGCGCAAGGCGGACAGGTTGGATTTGGAAAAGAAATGGTCGAGCGCCCGCGTCGCTTCCTGCGGCAGATAGACCTTGCCCGCCTTCAACCGGTCGATCAGCTCATCGGGCGGAATGTCGACCACCTCCAGCTCGGCGGCTTCGAGGATGCTGTCGGGCACCGTTTCACGGACGCGGACGCGGGTGAAGCTGGCGACGACGTCGTTGAGGCTTTCGACATGCTGGATGTTGAGCGTCGAATAGACCGAAATGCCCGCCGCCAGCAGTTCCTCGACATCCTGATAGCGTTTAGGATGGCGGCTGCCGGGCGCATTGGTGTGGGCGAGTTCGTCGACCAGCACGAGGCGGGGGCTGCGGGCGAGGATGGCGTCGATGTCCATCTCGCCCAGCGTCCGGCCTTCATAGGCGATGTCGCGGCGGGCGATGATCTCGTGGCCGCGGGTCAGCGCCTCGGTCTCGACCCGGCCGTGCGTTTCGACGACGCCGACCACCACGTCGACGCCGTCACGTTTGCGCGCTGTCCCTTCGGACAACATCTCATAGGTCTTGCCGACCCCCGGCGCCGCGCCGAGGAAGATCTTCAGCCGCCCGCGCCCTTCCTGCGCGGCGGCGCGCAGCAGGGCGTCGGGATCGGGACGGTGCGGGTCGGGTGGTGGCATCAGCGGGGGGCGGGGGCCAGCTTGTCCAGCGCCTGGTTGAGCGCGAGGACGTTGACGGTCGGGTCGCCGAGAACCGAGGTTTCGGTGCTGTCGACCACCAGCTTGCGGACTGCCTCGATCCCCAACCCACGCACGCGGGCGATGCGGGGTGCCTGCGCCAGTGCGGCGGCGGGCGACAGGTCGGGGTCCAGCCCCGATCCGCTGGCGGTCACCAGATCGGCGGGGAGGGGGCCGTTCACGCCCGCGCCCCGCTGCTTCGCCACATCGGTCGTCACCCGGTCGATCAGCGCCTTCGACGCGGGGCCGAGGTTCGATCCGGACGAGGCCAGGCCGTCATAGCCCTTGCCGGCGGCCGAGGGGCGCGTCTGGAAATAGCGGTCGGTGGTGAAGGCCTGTCCGACGACGCTCGACCCGATGATACGGCCGG
>CAJYRU010000079.1 GCA_913777295.1 uncultured Sphingomonas sp.
CAACCTGACGTCGAAGGCGATCCCGAAGAAGAACTTTTTGTCGATCGGCGGCTCGATCGCGGCCGATACGGTCACGACCAGCGAGCTGGGTTATGTCTATGCCGGCGGCAAGGCCGACTGGCTGGGCTATGACGACGGCACGCGCGGCATTCCGGCGTTCATCCGCAACGCGGACAAGGGATCGGGCATCTTCACCGCCGATCAGGTCGCGCAGCTGAACAATGCACGGACGACCCTGCTGCAGGTCAATAACCAGCTGCCCGCTAATCTGTCGGGCGAGATCGCCGGTGGATCGGTGTTCGATATCGGCAGCGATCGGCTGGGCGTCATCGCCTCGCTGGGCCTGTCGAACACCTTCCGCACCCGCGATGCCATCCAGCAGGACAGCGTCAGTGAGGACGGCACCGTCCGCAACGATTTCCGCACGGTGCTGACCGACAACCGCATCGTCGCCAACGCGCTGGTGGGTCTCGGCTATGAGTTCAACGACAACACCCTGCGTTGGACCAACGTCTACATCCACGACACGCTGAAGCAGGGCCGTCTGGCCGGATCGGAAGCGTACAACAATTTCAGCGGTTTGCGCCTACAGCAGAACACCAACTGGTTCGAACGCCAGCTGATCGAAAGCCAGCTGGTCGGCGAATTCAAGCTGACCGACGCGTTGAAGTTCGATGCGCGCGGTGCCTATGCCAATTCGAAGCGCAACGCGCCGTACGAACGGCAGTTCGACTATCTCTGTTCGAACCGCACCACCAACGGCTATCCGATCACCAGCGACGGCGCGCCCTTCTCGCGCGGCTTCAACTGCAACGGTGCGTACCAGGTGACGCAGCGTTTTTCGCCGTTCGCCAGCGTGGTGTTCAGCGAACTGAACGAGAATCTGTACACTGGGCAGGCGGACCTGTCGTACAAGCTGCCGACCGACCGGCCGATCACGCTGTCGAGCGGCTATTTCTACTCGAACACCGACCGCAATTCGCGCCGGCTGCAGTTCAACTATCAGACCAGCGACGGTGCTGGCACCGCGCCGGGTTTCCCCAACAACCTGTTGCGGCCCGACTATCTGCTGTCGCCCGATTCACTGTTCAACGCCTGTCCGCAGCGCGGGATCGGGGCCTGCACCATCCAGCTGCAGTTCAATACGCAGAACGGTGCCTATGCCTATGACGCGGGCCTCGAAATCCATGCCGGCTATGTCCAGGCCGAGGCGGAGGTCAGCGACGGCCTGCGCGCGGTGGCTGGCGTGCGGTACGAAACGGCGCGCGAGATCGTGACGCCGATCGGCAACCCGTCGACGATCCTGAAGAACGGCTATTGGCTGCCGGCGGGTACGCTGACGTGGAACTTCGCGTCGGACATGCAGGCGCGGCTGAGCGGGGCGAAGACGATCTCGCGTCCGCAGTTCCGCGAACTCGCCCCGCAGCAGTTCCGCGATCCCGACTCCGACCGCCTGTTCTTCGGTAACCCGAACCTGCGCGATTCCGAATTGTGGAACCTCGAAGCGCGCTACGAATGGTTCTTCGGTCGCGATCAGCGCTTTACCGCGGCCGGTTTCTACAAGCGGATCGATCGCCCGATCGAACAGGCCGGCTTCTATCCCAGCCCCGACGCCACGCTACAGACCGGCTTCACCTATCTGCCCAAGGCGACGCTGTGGGGCGGAGAAATCGAGGCGCAGAAATATATTTCGCTCGAAAGCCTCGGCAATTTCTTCGCGACGCGTCGCTTGCTGCTGCTGGCAAACTATACCTATACCCAGTCGCAGATTACCGCGGACGGCAGCTGCGTGCCCAACCCGGC
This sequence comes from uncultured Sphingomonas sp., assembly GCA_913777295.1. Lineage (GTDB taxonomy): Bacteria > Pseudomonadota > Alphaproteobacteria > Sphingomonadales > Sphingomonadaceae > Sphingomonas. Next base: position 1,804 of record CAJYRU010000079.1, read on the forward strand.
GGCGGCACTCGGGTCGCCGGGGATCGGCGGCTGCGCGGCGGGCTTCGGTCGCGCGAACCTGCTGTTCCGCGACGGTGCGCCGCTGACCGGCCAGTCGGACCATCTGGTGAATGTGCAGGTCGGGCTGGAGGATACTGCCAACCTTTCGCAGCTCACGTTGCTGTTCAACTACGCCAGCGATCGCGTGACCAATCGCGGTCCGTCGAACCTGTCGGGGCAGGGGTTCCAGCCCGACATCGTCGAACGTCCCGGCATCCGCCTCGACCTCGTCGCGCGGCAGGGGTTCGAAGTGGCCGGTGCGAACCTGGAGGTGAAGGCCGAAGCCCGCAACCTGACCGGCACGCGCTATTCGGAAAGCCAGAATTTCGGCGGCAATCCGGTCTACATCAACCGCTATGATCTGGGCCGCATGTTCTCGCTGGGCATCACCGCGCAGTTCTGATCCGGATCGGACGTCAGGGCGGGCCGTCGGCAGCGATGCCGGCGGCCCGTTCGCGTTCAACCCCAGGGGCGTTCGCGAAACCACTTCGTCAGCACATATTTCGTGCCCTCGCGCACCTTCATCCCGTGATGTAGCGTCGCGGGATTGGGCGTGCCGTCGGGGCGCAGGTTGTTCCAGGCAAGCAGCTTGCCGGTCTCGGGCTGGACGATCTTGTCGATCGCCTTGAACCGCGTGGCCCCGCCGGCCCCAGGTTCGTTCAGGTACAGCATCACCGTCCAGGTCCGATTGCCCGCGACCGAGCAGTATTTCGCGAAGTCGCCGCCCTGCGGGTCGAAATAGTCGGTATGCGCCTTAAACTCCTGTCCCACCGCATAGCGCTGTCCCTGCAACGGCTCGCCATGGGCCGGGTCCAGTCCGCAGAAATCGAAAATCAGCGCTTCGGTCGCCGCCACCACCGGATCGCTCGAATCGAGGTCGCAGGTTTCGCTGGTGCGAAACGTCGGGTCGCCATTGGCGTCGGCAATGGTCGACGGGCGCCGCTTCGCATCGATCCGCTCGATCAGCGCGGTACAAAGATCGGCGGGGATCAGCGCGCGGCGGATGAATAGCGACAGCTTCGCGCTCGGCACGCGCTGCACGCCCGGCTGCGCCAGGATATGGGCGACGACCGGTTCGGACGGGTAGCCGGAACCAAGGTTCGGCCGGGCGGGGGCAGGGGGCGTTTGCATGTAGAATTTCCTGCCAGAACGATTATCGTTACGCCACTGCTTGACCGACGCGCGAGGCACCGCTAAGCGCGCCACTCCACGGCGACCGTAGTTCAATTGGTTAGAGCGCCGGCTTGTGATGCCGGAAGTTGCGGGTTCAAGTCCCGTCGGTCGCCCCACCCTTTACAGCGCTGGAGCCGCCGCCGTGCAGACCGATTGGGGTTATCCCGACTTCGACGACCACGAGGGCATCCACCTCTTTTCCGATCACCAGACTGGCCTGCGCTGCGTCATTGCAGTGCATTCGACCGCGCTCGGACCGGCGGCGGGCGGTGTCCGCTTCTGGCGTTATGCCAATAGCGACGCGGCGGTAACCGACGCGCTGCGCCTGTCGCGCGGCATGAGCTTCAAGAACGCGATGGCTGGACTGCCCATGGGTGGCGGCAAGGGCGTGGTGCTGGCCCCCGAGGGCGGCGCCAAGACGCCTGAACTGCTCGCCGCCTTTGGTCGGGCGGTCGAATCGCTCGGCGGTCGCTATGTCACCGCGGAAGATGTGGGCATGTCGGAAGCCGACATGATTACCATTTCGGGTTCGACCAAATATGTGTCCGGCCTGCCGGTCGCGGCTGGCAATGCCGGCGGCGATCCGGGTCCGTTCACCGCGATGGGCGTCTATCTTGGCGTCCGTGCGGCGGCGAAGCGAGCGCTGGGTACCGATGACATGCGCGGCGTGCGCGTCGCGGTGCAGGGCGTCGGGTCGGTCGGCGGCGGCCTGGCCCGTCTGCTGGCGAAGGACGGAGCCGTCCTCACGCTGGCCGATGTCAATGAAGCGCGGGCCGAAGCGCTCGCGAGCGAACTGGGCGCGACGACCGCCGATCCGGCGACGGTCCTGACGCTGGAGGCCGACATCGTCAGCCCCAACGCGCTGGGCGCGGTGCTGGACGCAGCGACGATCGCGGCGTTGCAGTGCAAGGCAGTGGCCGGCGGTGCCAACAACCAGCTGGCGACGGCGGCAGAAGGCAAGCGCCTGCAGGATCGCGGGATCCTCTATGCCCCCGATTATGTCATCAACGCCGGTGGCATCATCAACGTGGCGCTCGAATATCTGGGGCAAGGCGACCGTGCCGAAGTCGAGGCGCGGATCGCGCGAATCCCCGACCGGCTGGTCCAGGTGTGGGATGAAAGCGACGCCAGCGGCAAGCCGCATTCGGACGTCGCCGATGCCATCGCCCGCCGCCTGATCGGGCGCGGCTGATCCGTCCGGTCGGGCGTTACTGCTCGACCGGCGCCATCACTTCGATGATGCCGGCGGCGATCTTCGCCATGACCGGCGTTTTGGCCAGAACCTCGCCATCGATCGAGATGGGCAGCGGCGGATGCGTCTCGACGCGCAGCGCCTGCCCGTGGAACGTCACGGTATCGACCCGGCGGGAGTCAAGCCGGAAGAATCCGGCGGCCCAGTTGCGTACAAGGCTGCGCTTGCCTTTGCCCGCCACGACCTGAACGATGATCTCGCCACTGTCGAGCCGCGCTTCCTCGACCAGTTCGGTGCCGCCATGGAAGCGGCCATTCGAGATGCGGACTTCGGTCGCCATCATCCGCTTGGCGCTATCGCCCTGTCCGACGATCAGCTCGAACGGGTGGAATTTCGCGAATTGCAGTGTCGCCCAGGCAAGATAGCCGACCCGCCCGAACAGCCGCTTGATCCCGTGCGGCACGGTCTTCGCGATCTGCGGCGACAGGCCGATCGCGGCGCAGTTCGCGAAATAGTCCCCGTCGATCATGCCGAGGTCGATCCGGCGCGGCTGACCGTTCTTCAGCACCTCGACGGCGCCGGGAATGTCGAGCGGGATGCCGAGCGTCCGACAGAAGCTGTTGGCGGTGCCAAGGGGGAGCACGCCCAAGATGACGTCGTGTCCTAGGAGATAGTCGACCAGGCTGCTGATCGTGCCGTCCCCGCCGCCCAGGATCACCAAGTCCGGCTTTGCTTCCAGCGCGCGCTTCAACGTCGGGACCAGCTGGTCGGGATCCTCGACCGCATGGGCGTCGACCTCGAACGCGGCGCCCTGCAGCGCGCTGCAGGCCTGCGCGAACTGGTCCTGCCCGCTGCGCGACCGGGCGTTGACAATCATGGCGGCACTGCGGATGCGGTTCATGGCGTCGGTAACGTTCCGTAACGAAAATGGACCCACGCGACTTTCGGTTGATCGTCCGAACCGCTTGGCCCACAAGTCGCGCCATGTCCGCTGCTTATCCCGCGCTGCGCCTCCGCCGCACCCGCGCCACCGCCTGGAGCCGCCGGCTCCACGCCGAAACCATCCTGACGCCGGCCGACCTGATCTGGCCTTTGTTCGCCACGGAGGGCGAGGGGGAACCGGTCAAGGCACTGCCCGGCGTATCGCGCTGGAACCTAGCCGGCATCGTCGACCGCGCGCGGGAGGCGAGGGACCTGGGCATTCCGGTTGTTGCATTGTTCCCGAACACGCCGCGGCACCTGCGCAGCGATGACGGATCCGAGGCGTTCAATCCCGACAATCTGATGTGCCGCGCAATTCGTGCGATCAAGGATGCGGTGCCGGACATCGGCGTGCTGACCGATGTCGCACTCGATCCCTATACCGCGCACGGCCATGACGGCATCGTCGATGCCGCCGGCTATGTCCTGAACGACGTGACGACCGAGGCGCTGGTGCGGCAGGCGCTGGTGCAGGCGGAGGCGGGCAGCAACATCGTCGCGCCGTCGGACATGATGGACGGACGCGTCGCCGCGATCCGCTCCGGGCTGGAGGACGGTGGCCACCACAATGTCCAGATCATGGCCTATGCCGCGAAATATGCCAGCGCCTTCTACGGTCCGTTCCGCGATGCGGTCGGCACGCATGGCCTGCTGAAGGGCGACAAGAAAACCTATCAGATGGATCCTGCCAACAGCGAGGAAGCGCTGCGCGAAGTCGCGCTCGACCTGGCCGAGGGGGCGGACAGCGTGATGGTCAAGCCGGGCATGCCCTATCTCGACATCATCACGCGGGTGAAGGCGGCGTTCGAGGTGCCGGTCTTTGCGTACCAGGTGTCCGGCGAATATGCGCTGATCGAAGCCGGCGTCGCGGCCGGCGTCGCGGATCGCGATGCGATGGTGCTGGAAACGCTGCTGGCGTTCAAGCGTGCGGGATGTTCCGGCGTGCTAACCTATCACGCTGCGCACGCCGCCCGGCTGCTTGGCGCATGATCGACACCGAACGGCTGGTCCTGCGCCGGTGGGAGGATCGCGACCGCGAAACCTTCTATGCCCATTGTGCCGATCCCGACGTCATGCGCCATTTTCCCGCGCTGCTAACCCACGCGGAAGTTGATGCGGCGATCGCCCGACAGGACGGATACGCCGCCACCCATGGCTATTGCTTCTGGGTGGCGGAGGAACGTGCCACCGCGCGGATGCTCGGCTTTTGCGGCCTGAAACCGGGTGCCGAGGGCACCCCGTTGGAAGGCGGCGTCGAAATCGGCTGGCGGTTCGGCAGAGATCATTGGGGGCAGGGTTTTGCGCGTGAGGCTGCGGAGGCGTCGCTCGCCTGGGGCTTCGCCAATCTGCCGGTCGACCGGATCGGCGCGATCACGGTCCTTGCCAACAGCCGCAGCTGGGGATTGATGGAACGGATCGGCATGATCCGGTCGGCGGAGGAGGATTTCATCCACCCCGGCGTTCCCGCCGACAGCCCATTGAACCCGCACATCACCTATTGGAAAACCCGTCCGTGACGACACCCGAACGGACTGCCGGGTGGCCGATCCGCTGGATCTTCGTCGTCACCATCCTTGCCGGATCCTTCCTGCTGTTCCTGGTCCAGCCGATGGTGGCGCGCATGGCGTTGCCGCAACTGGGCGGCGCGCCGGCGGTGTGGAATTCGGCGATGCTAGTGTATCAGGCGTTGTTGCTGGGCGGCTATGCCTATGCGCACCTGCTGGGCAAGCTGATGCCGAAGGCGCAGGCGGCAGTCCATCTGCTGCTGTTGCTGTGCGCGGCGGTATGGTTGCCCATCGGGGTCAATTCCTCGCCGACACCGATCGGGACCGAACCGGCGCTGTGGACGCCGTGGCTGTTGGCCGCATCGATCGGGCCGCTGTTCTTCGCCGTGTCGGCACAGGCGCCGTTGTTGCAACGCTGGTTCGCGTTCATCTGTCCCGGCCGCGACCCCTATGCGCTGTACGCCGCGTCGAACGTCGGCAGTTTCGCCGGGTTGATCGCCTATCCGTTGCTGGTCGAGCCGCTCCTGCCGCTACGCGCGCAAAGCTGGGGCTGGAGCATCGGCTATGTCCTGCTGTTCGTGCTCGTCATCGGCTGCGGCTGGCTGTTGCCGCATCGGCGCGAACAGGCAGTCCCGCTCGACAAGGGGGAGGCGCCGGGGTGGCGCCGGGTGCTGCACTGGATCGTGCTGGCGCTGGTTCCATCGGGGCTGATGCTCGCAACGTCGACGTTCCTCACCACCGACATCGTGGCGGTCCCGCTGTTGTGGGTGCTGCCGCTCGGCCTGTATCTGTTGAGCTTCACCGTGGCCTTTGCCGCGCGGCGCGGGCTGGCCGATGCGATCACGCGCTATGCGCCGATCACGATCCTGGTCTTTGGCGGGATGATGATCGGCGGCAACCGCGACTTTCCGTTGCTGAGCGCGCTGGCGGCACTGATGTTGCTGTTTGCCGTGTCGGTGACACTGCACGCCCATATGTACGCGCTGCGCCCGGCACCGGGGCGGTTGACCGGTTTTTATCTGGCGATGTCGGTCGGCGGGGCGTTGGGCGGAGCATTCGCAGGACTGCTGGCGCCGGTGCTGTTCGATTGGACCTATGAATATCCGTTGCTGATCCTCGCGGCGGGAATGCTGGCCCCGTTGCCGTACCTGCTGCCGGTGACGCAGCGGGCCTGGGTCGGCGGAGGGTTGACGCTGCGGCTCGTTGCGATCCTCGCGATCGCGGTTCTGGTCACCATCGGGATGCTCAACCCCGGCGGGATGCTCGGGGCAAAGCCCGATGCGGTCGCGTTTTTCGGGATCGTCGCGATCGGGCTGTTCGCGATCGGTGCGCGGGCGCCGTTCCTGTTCGCGCTGGTCGCGGCGCTGTTCCTGTTCGGCGGCTATCGCGCGAGCGCATTGTCGCTGGAACCCGGTGCCCGGACGCGCAGCTATTTCGGTGTGTACACGATCATGCGGGGGAAGGATGTCAACGAACTGCAGCACGGCACGACGCTGCACGGGATTCAGCTGACCGGCAGCCCCGAGCGGGAGCGGACTCCGACGACCTATTACGTCCCGAACTCGGGCGTGGGGCAGGCGCTGCGGGCGGCGCCGTCGCTGTACGGCGCGGGCGCACGCATCGGAATCGTCGGTTTGGGAACCGGGACGCTCGCCTGCTACGCCAGGCCGGGCCAGCATTGGCGGTTTTACGAGATCGATCCGGTCGTGGTGCGGATCGCGCGCGATTCG
>CAJYRU010000080.1 GCA_913777295.1 uncultured Sphingomonas sp.
TCCTCGGCATAGCTGGGGGAGACAGTGGTGATCGCGTCCGCCGAGGCGAGGCCCGCCTTGAGCAGGCCGATGCCGCCATAATATTCGATACCGTCGAGTGCGAAGGCGCTGTCGGGCAGACCGAGGCAGGCGAATACGGCGGCATCATAGCGGCCTTGGAACGCGATATTGTGGATCGTCAGGACGCTTGGCACCCGCGCGTCGTCGTAGCGCAGATAGGCCGGCGCCATCGCCCCCTGCCAGTCATGGGCATGTACCAGATCGAACTGCGGGCCAAGGTCAGCCGCCGCCCGGCCGAGCGCGGCGAAGCGCCGCCAATTGTCGTCCCAGTCACGGCCCGTCGAATCGGCATAGGGGCCGCCGTCGCGCGCGAACAGGGCAGGGGCGTCGAGGACGAGCAACGGATGGCCGTCGATTTTCCCGCCGAGCAGCCGCGCCGGCGTGCCCAGCAGGTCGTCCCAGCGACGTACCGTCTTCGCCCGACCGAGCGACTTCATGACCGAGGGGTATCCCGGCAGCAGGGTGGTCGTCATAATCCCGTGCGGGGCGAGGGCGGCGGGCAGGGCGCCGACAACATCGGCAAGGCCGCCGGTCTTCACCAGCGGATAGGCTTCAGATGCGACGGACAGGACGCGCATCTAGATCCTCCCCGGCACGGGGAGGGGGACCGCCCGGAGGACGGTGGAGGGGGAAGTCCGCGCACAAGACGCGCAGTGGAGCAGGCTAACCCCCTCCACCATGCTTCGCATGGTCCCCCTCCCCGTGCCGGGGAGGACCTGGATCGTCTGCATCACGCCTCCAACCGGTCAATCATCGGCTGGGTAATCAGGCAGATGCCGCGTTCAGTGCGCCGGAAGCGGTGACCATCGAGTAGCGGATCCTCGCCCACCACCAGTCCGTCAGGGATCGTCACCCCGGCATCAACCACGCAACGGGTCAGCCGCGCGTTCCGCCCGATCCGCGTCATCGGCAAGATGACTGATTCATCGATGCTGCTGAAGCTGTGCGCACGGACGCCGGTGCTGAGCAGGCTGCGATGCACGGTCGATCCCGATACGATGCAGTCGCCCGCTACCAGGCTGGACACAGCACTGCCGCGCCGCCCGTCGATGTCGTGGACGAACTTGGCTGGCGGGGTGATTTCCGAATAGGTCCATAGCGGCCAGCTGCGATCGTACAGGTCGAGCTGCGGCACGACATCGGTCAGGTCGATATTCGCTTCCCAATAGGCATCGACCGTGCCGACATCGCGCCAATAGGCACGCGGTTCTTCCGGACTGCGAACGCAGGAGGAGGAAAAACGGTGTGCCTGGGCATGGCCATGTTCGACCAGCCACGGGATCAGGTCCTTGCCGAAATCACGGCTCGACCCTCCGGTATCCGCATCGCGGCGGAGCTGCTCGAACAGCAACTTCGTGCGGAAGACATAGATGCCGAGGCTGGCGAGCGCCATGTCGGGATTGCCGGGGATCGCCGGTGGGTCCTTCGGCTTTTCGACGAAATCGATGATCCGGTCATTGGCGTCGACATGCATGACGCCGAACCCGACCGCCTCGGCCCGCGGCACCTCCATGCACGCGACGGTCACGTCGGCGCCCGTATCGACATGCTGCTGGAGCATGAGTTCATAGTCCATCTTGTAGATATGGTCGCCGGCCAGGATGACCATATACTCAGGACCGTAGCTCTGGATGATGTCGATATTCTGGAACACCGCGTCGGCGGTGCCTTCGTACCATTGAAACTCGCTGATCCGCTGGCTTGCGGGCAGGATATCGAAGCTCTCGTTGCGTTCGGGCCGCAGGAAGTTCCAGCCGCGCTGCAGGTGGCGGATCAGGCTGTGCGCCTTGTACTGCGTCGCCACGCCGATGCGGCGGATGCCCGAATTGATCGCATTCGACAGGGCAAAGTCGATGATCCGGCTCTTGCCCCCGAAATACACCGCCGGCTTGGCGCGGGTGTCGGTCATTTCGAACAGGCGGCTGCCCCGGCCACCCGCCAATACATAGGCCATGGCGTCACGCGCCAACGGTTGTCCTCGCCTCTCCACGCAGCACTCTCCCCCAAAACACTTATGCGTTATGTTCGAACCACATTGTCGCGAGCGGCGGCAGGGTCAGCGTGACCGTGCCGCCGCTTGCGGTAACCTGACCCAGATTGCCGATTCCGCCGCCGCCATAGACCGCCGCGTCGCTGTTCAGCACCTCGCGCCACACCCCGTCGATCGATACCGGCACGCGGTATCCTTCGCGAACCACCGGCGTCAGGTTGCTGACGACCAGGACCGGCGCTTCGCCGGGCGCGCGTCGTTCCCAGGCGAAGACCGAATTGGCCGCATCGTTGACCACAGCCCAGCAGAAGCCATCGCCCTCGCAATCGCGCGCGTGCAATGCCGGCGTCTCACGATACAGCCGGTTGAGATCGCGGATCAGCGTGGCGACGCCGCGATGCGCCGGCGCATCCATTAGCTCCCAATCGAGCGCGCGCTCTTCCGACCATTCGCGGCGCTGGGCGAATTCCTGTCCCATGAACAGCAGCTTCTTGCCCGGATAGCCCCACATCAGCGCGTAATAGGCGCGCAGATTGGCGAATTTCTGCCAGTCGTCGCCGGCCATCTTGGTCAGCAGCGATCCCTTGCCATGGACCACCTCGTCATGGCTCAATGGCAGGACGAAATTCTCGCTGAAGGCATAGGTCAGGCCGAAGGTGATTTCGTCGTGATGGTGCGACCGATGCACCGGCTCACGCGCCATATATGCGAGCGTGTCGTGCATGAAGCCCATATTCCATTTGAACCCGAAGCCCAGCCCCCCTTCATGGGCGGGCTTCGACACGCCGGGCCAAGAGGTGGATTCCTCAGCGATCGTGAAGAAGCCGGGATGTTCGCGGTACACCGCGCGGTTGGTGTCGCGCAGGAATTCGACCGCTTCCCAATTCTCCCGCCCGCCATCGGCATTCGGAATCCATTCGTCGGCCTGCCGCGAATAATCGCGGTACAGCATCGACGCTACCGCATCGACGCGCAGACCGTCGACATGATAGCGCTCGGCCCAGAACAGCGCGTTGTTCACCAGGAATTGCGACACCTCGCGCCGGCCGAAATTGTAGATCGCGGTGTTCCAGTCGGGGTGGAACCCCAGCCGCGGGTCATCATGTTCGTAGAGCGCCGTGCCGTCGAAGCGCGCCAAACCATGCGCGTCAGTCGGGAAATGGGCGGGCACCCAGTCGAGCAGTACGCCGACCCCCGCCTTGTGCGCACCGTCAACGAAGCGTGCGAACCCGGCCGGATCGCCGAACCGGGCAGACGGCGCATAAAGGCCGGTCGTCTGATACCCCCAGGACGGATCATAGGGATGTTCGCTGATCGGCAGGAACTCGATATGGGTGAACCCCATCTCGACGACATAGGGGATCAGCCGGTCGGCCAGCTGATCCCACGGCAGGAACCAGCCATCGGCGCCGCGCTGCCAGCTGCCGGCATGGACTTCGTAGATCGAGATTGGCACGCGACGCGGATCGACCGATGCCCAATGATCGCGGTGCGCCGCATCGCGCCAGTCATGGTCGAGCGGGGCGGCGGTCCGCGACGCAGTGGCCGGGCGCAACTCGCTTTCGAAGGCGAACGGGTCGGCCTTGTGGGGCAGACGCTGCCCATCCGTGCCGATGATCGCGAACTTGTATGCCTGACCCGGCCCGACATCGGGCAGGAAGATTTCCCAGACCCCCACATCGCCCCGCCGCCGCATCGGATGACGCTTGGCATCCCACATGTTCCAGTCGCCGACGACGCTGACGACCTGTGCATTGGGCGCCCAGACCGCGAAGTGCATCCCGTCCGCGCCTTCGTGCCGGATCGGATGCGCCCCCAGCTTGTCGTGCAGGCGCAGGTGCGTCCCCTCCGCCAGCAGGAAATCGTCGGTGGGCCCAAGGACCGGGCCGAACGAATAGGGGTCCTTGACCCACCATTCGCCACCGCCGCCGCGTGCATAATACCAGAGCGGCTGGGGCGGGGCGTCGATCACCCCCTCGACGATACCGTCGCCCACGGGTTTCAATTCGCCCAGCACCTTGCCCGACAGGTCGTGCACCAGCACCTTCTGCGCGCCCGGCAGCCATGCGCGCACGAACGTGCCCGCCGGCCCGGCATGGGGGCCGAGCAGCGCAAAGGGATCGGCATGACGCCCGCCGAGCAATGCGGCGATGGCGTCGGTGCCAGGCGTCACATCACGTTCCAGATGTCGCGGGCATATTCGCCGATGGTGCGATCCGACGAGAACCAGCCGACCCCGCCAACATTGCGGATCGCACTGGCATTCCAGCCCGCCCGGTCGCTCCACCGGGCATCGACCTGTCGCTGGGCCTGCGCGTAGCTGTCGAAATCGGCACAGCACAAGAACCAGTCGCTGTTCTCGAGGCCATCGATCAGCCCGGCATAGCGGCTAGGTTCGTCATGGCTGAACACCCCGCCCTTGATCGCCGAGAGCGCCTGTTGCAGCTCGGGCGAGGCGGCGATGGCGTCGCGGGGATTATAGCCGCTGGCCCGCTTCTCGGCGACTTCATCGGCGGTCAGGCCGAAGATGACGATGTCGTCGGCCCCCACATGATCGCGGATCTCGACATTCGCACCGTCGAGCGTGCCGATGGTGAGCGCGCCGTTCAGCGCCAGCTTCATGTTGCCGGTACCCGACGCCTCCATCCCCGCCGTGCTGATCTGTTCGGACAGGTCGGCGGCGGGCATGATGAGTTCGGCGAGCGAGACATTGTAGTTCGGCACGAACGCCACGCGCAGCAGCCCGCGCACCGCCGGGTCGGCATTGACCCGGCGCGCGACGTCGTTGGCCAGTTTGATGATGAGCTTGGCATTGTGATAGCTCGACGCCGCCTTCCCCGCGAACAGCTTTACGCGGGGCGTCCAGTCCTTGTCCGGGTGGCTGCGGATCTGATCGTACAGCGCGACCGTCTCGAGGATGTTGAGCAGCTGGCGCTTATATTCGTGGATGCGCTTTACCTGCAC
>CAJYRU010000081.1 GCA_913777295.1 uncultured Sphingomonas sp.
GCCAGCAGCCGCTGATCCTCCCAGCGGGCGGTGCCGCGCCACACCGGATAGGCGATCATCCCGACCGAAAACCATACGGCATGATCGGTCAGCAGCAGGAATTGCAGCCAGACCGGCGTCGGCAACAGCCAGCAGACCAGCCGGACCGCCAGCCAGGCGAGGACCAGCCGGTCGATCGACCGCAACGCACCAGTCGCCCACGCCAGCGCGATCAGGGCGTAGAAGATGACCTCCACGTTCAGCGTCCAATAGGCGCCGTCGACCATGGGCACGCCGGTCAGCTTCTGCATCAGCGGGAGGTTCGCCAGCCATTCGGCCGGGGTGACGGCCAGCCGTGCCGGTCCGAACAGCCACGCGACGATGCCGGTCAGCAGCATCGCAAGCCAATATTCGGGCAGCAACCGCCGCGCGCGGGCCTGCGCGAACGCCCATGCCGTCGGCGTCCGCTCGATCGTCGCCAGCATGGCAAAGGCGGAGACGGCAAAGAACAGCTTCACGCCATCGTCGCCCCAGCGCACCTGCAACAGGGGCAGCGCGGTGCCGGGCACCATGAACTGGATGAAGTAGCTGTAGTGATAGAACACGACCGCCAGCGCCGCGAGGCCGCGTAACGCGTCCATTTCCCGCAGCCGGTCGGCGGGGGGCGGGCTAGGCGGAGATCGTTCCATTTGCCGACGTTGCACCGACATGGGTCAAAGCCGCGTTAATGCTTGTGCGACCACGAAAAATTCGACTGGAGGCCGAACCGTCGCGCCATGGCGATGCGGGGTCGGGCGGAACCTTGTCGGATGCGACCGGTTGCCATCGGTACATGACCGAAACATCCTCTTCCGCCAGCGCCGCGACCGACGAAGAGCGCAAGGTCGCACTCGACCCCGAGCAGGAGGAGGTCGTCGACGATCGTCGCGCCGCCTCCGCGCTGATCGTCCATGAAGTCGTCCGGCGACAGGGGATCGAGGAACTCGAACGTCCCGCCACGTCGTTGATGTGGTCGGGCGTGACCGCGGGGATCGCAATCGGCCTGTCGCTGCTGGGCAAGGCGGTGATGGAAACCGCCATACCCGAAGGGGCGTGGACGCCGTTGCTGCAGGCACTGGGCTATGCGCTGGGCTTCGTCGTGGTGATCCTCGGCCGGATGCAGTTGTTCACCGAGAGCACGCTGTCGGCGGTCCTGCCGCTGGCGACTGATCCGTCGGTGCGCAATCTGACCCGGACCCTGCGGCTATGGGGCGTCGTCCTCGTCGCGAACCTGATCGGCACCTTCGCCTTTGCCGGGTTCGCGATGCTCGGCGGACTGGGCGCGGAGCAGGCCGCTGAACTGGTCGAGGTCAGCGGCGTCGTGCTGCACCATGTCGGCATGGAGGGTTTTCTGGCGGGCATTCCGTCCGGATTGCTGCTTGCCAGCGTGGTATGGACCCTGCCGAGCGTCGAGGGGCAGAAGGTCACGCTGATCGTGCTGCTGACCGGCCTGATCGATCTAGGCGGCTTTGCGCATGTCGTGGCCGGATCGGCGGAGATGTGGGTGTTGCTGCTGCACGGTGATATGGGCGCAGGACAGGCGGTGTCGTTCTTCTTCCCCGTGCTGCTCGGCAATATCGTGGGCGGCAGCGCGCTGTTCGCCCTGCTTGCCCATGCGCAGGTCCGCGAGGAGATCGCGGAGGACCGAGCGGCTTAATCCTCCTCGACCATCGACCGGACCTTCTGCCGGCCGAGGCGATGTTCGCGCCACACGATGAACAGCCCGCTGGCGATGATGACCGGCGCGCCGGCCCATGTCATCGGCGTCGGCAGCACACCGAACAGCAGCCAGCCATAGATGGTCGCCCAGAGCAGCCCCGAATAGTCCATCGGCACCACCACCGCGACCGGGGCGGCGCGCGACGCGGCGGTCAGCGCGATCTGGCCCATGCCGCCGACCATGCCGATCGCGATCAGGTTCACCCAGGTCAGCCAGTCGTGCGAACGGATGTCGAAGGCATAGGCGGTGGCGATGAACGGCAGGGTGAGCGTGGAAAACCAGAACACGGTCGTCCCCGCCGGTTCGTCGCGTAGCTGGCGCAGCGCGACCGCGACCAAGGCGACGAACAGCGCCGCCATCAACCCGACGAACGCCCCGAACAGCGGGACATGGGCACTGCCCGGCTGTGCGACGATCAGCACGCCGACAAAGCCCAGCAGCACCGCGCTCCACCGCTGCCAGCCCGTAGGCTCGCGCAGCACTAGTGCGCCCAGCAGCGTGGCAAAGATCGGCACGGTGAACTGGAACGTCGTCGCCTCCGCCAGCGGCAGCAACAGGACGGCGCCGAAGGTGAAGACCATGCCGACCAGCCCGATCATCGACCGGGTCAGATGCCCCTTGAACCGCGTCGTGCGCAGCGAACGCAATCCCGGCCCGGCGGCGACGAAGCCCAACACGATCGGCAACGCGCAGAGCTGGCGATAGAACATGGTTTCGGGCAGCGACGCCCCGCGCGTCTCCGCCAGTTTCACCAGGGCGGACATGGTGGACAGGAAGAAGATCGCGAGCAGGCGGAGCGCCAACCCCGTCAGGATACGGTCGCCGGGCATCGCGACGCTGTAGAGCGCGGTGCTCCGACGCACAACCGGTCGGTCGACATCGGGCAGGATTGCGGAAGCGTATCGACGGGACCTTTCCGCGCAAAGCGTGGTTCCCTCGGTCGGGAAGGGATGGTTTGAAGGAGACGGCCGCATGGACAAGCGTACGGGATATGTCGTGGCAGGCGCATTTGGCCTGGTCGCGCTGGGCGGTGCGGTAGCCGCCGGTTTTGCGCAGCAGGCGGTCGACGCCCGCACGCCCGAACGGACGGTGTTCGGCAAGTCGGTTTCGGACCGTCAGGCGCTGGAGCGCCGACGCGGGCGGATGGCTGAGGTTGCGATCGCCGGGACGACCGCGCAATAGCGCTTGCGTCGCGACGATCGGCGACGTCGCTCGATCATTGCGGCGGGCGCGGGTTTCCGGCTATCGCGCAGCCATGAAGCACGCTCTCAACGTCACGCGCGAACAGGATTTCGCCGCCTGGTATCAAGCCGTCATCACCGAGGCCGATCTGGCTG
>CAJYRU010000082.1 GCA_913777295.1 uncultured Sphingomonas sp.
CGACGCTGCGCCAGTGCAGCATCCTGTGCAGCGTCGCCACGTCGGGACGCTCGAACATCTGGGACCATGATTACCGGACGAGCGTTAACGGCCGGTCACCAGCCTTGCTGACCCCGCCCGGGCCGCCTCGATGATGCGCAGGCCGCGCACCGCGTCGACCGGATCGACCGGCACGTCGCCTTCCCCCCGGATCGCGTCGCGCATCGCGCGGTAGAAGCCACGCCAGTCGCCTGCCTCCGACCGGACCGGGCGGGCGTTGCCCTCCGCATCGGTCAGCGTACCCCACAGACCATCGGGTTCGATGCCATAGCCGCTGTCGGTCGGCATCCCGCCGGCGCGCAGCACCGCTTCCTGCGGATCGATGCCATATTTGACGAAGCTGCCCCTGGTACCGTGCAGGGCGAAGCGCGGACGGGGCGCTGCGACCAGCGAGGCCGAACCGATCGTCACGCGGCGGGCACCATAGCGCAGGACGATCTCGAAATAATCGTCGACGCCGGCGCCGTCGCGCTGGGTGGTGACGTCGCCCGCGACTGCATCTGGCATCCCGAACAGGCGGATCGCCTGATCGATCATGTGCGGCCCCAGATCGTTCAGCAGCCCGCTGCCCGGACCGCCATCTTCGCGCCAGCCGGACTTGATCGCCGGGCGGAACCGGTCCCAGCGCAGCTCGGCCAGTTGCACCTCACCCAGCGCATCGTCGCGCAGCAGGCGTTCGACGGTCAGGAAATCGCTGTCCCAGCGGCGATTGTGGAAGACGCTGAGCAGCCGCCCCGCCCCGCGCGCCAGTTGGACCAGCGCCACCGCATCGTCGTCGTCGGTGGCCAGCGGCTTGTCGACGACGACATGCCGCCCGGCGGCCAACGCGGCCTGCGCCAGCGGTGCATGGCTGTCGTTCGGCGTGGCGACGACGACCAGGTCGAGGCTGTCGTCGTCGATCAACGCAATCGGGTCGTCATGGCGGACCGCGCCCGGGAAACGGTTGATCGGGCGCGAGGTCGCGATCGCCGCCAGTTCCATCCCCTCCACGCACGCGATCAGCGGCGCGTGGAACGACGCGCCGGCCAGGCCGAACCCGATCAGGCCGACGCGCACCATGTCAGTTGATCTTGGCGAGTTCAGCGGCGACCTTCTGGACGTCCGCGTCGGTGATCTTGCCCTGCGCATAGGGCTGGACCTGCTTCAGGCTCATGCCCTTGAACATCGGATAGGATTCGTGCGCCAGCATTCCGGGAAACTGCGCATCGAGGATCGCCTTGCCCTTGGGATTGGCCGCGATGGTTTCGATGCTGCTGTCGATGGTCAGTTTCGCGGTCGCGGCCGGTGCCGGCGCGGCGGTCTGCGCCGAGGCGGCAAGCGGCGTCGCCAGCAACGCGGCGGCGGTGAACAGGAACTTCATGGCAATCCCTCCAGGGGCAACGATGCCCCGCCAGGGACTTAGCGCCCCGCCCGGCCTTCGCCAAGCGGGGCGGATTCGTCAGCCGGCGCGCTTCATCCAGCCATGCATGTCCATCCAGTGGACGAACGCATCGAACCATCCGGTGCTGGTGGTCGGCTTCTGATACATGCCGAAACCATGGCCGCCCTGTTCATACAGGTGGAATTCGACCGGGCGCTTCGCCGTCTTCCATGATTCGATCAGGCCGAACCCGCTATTGGCGAAGAACGGGTCGTCGGCGGCAATGGCGACGAACAGCGGCGGGGCGTCGGCAGGCACCGGCCCCATCGCGGCGAGCGGGCCATAGACGTCGCCGATAAAGGCGGGCCGTGCCGGTCCGTTCGACAGCGTCGTCGCCATGGTCAGCATCGCGCCGGCCGAAAAACCGACCATGCCGATGCGGTTCGGATCGACCTTCCACTCGGCCGCGCGCGACCGGATCAACGCGAAGGCGGCATCGGCATCGGCGATCTGCGGCGCGAGGGCATTGGCCGCCGCGCCCGGCGCGGGGCGCGGGCGCGGTGCGGTGCCGGAAAACATCTCGCGCATCGATCGTTCGAACCCGGCCATGTCGGCCGGCGTCTGGTTCAGGCGGTATTTCAGGACGAAGGCGGCAACGCCACGTGCCGCCAGCGCCTTAGCGACGTCCCAGCCCTCGTTCGACATCGACAGCGTGCGGAAACCGCCGCCCGGCGCGACGATCACCGCCGTCCCGTTCGCCTTGGCCGGATCGGGCAGGAACGGGGTCAGCGTCGCATCGGTCACGTTGCGTGCGAAGCTGCTGCCATATTGCGAATGCCACGATTCCCTTGCGGTCGCGCCCGGCAACGTCCCGGTCTTGAGCGGAATGGCGTTCGGCTGGGCCGGGACCGCCATCGGCTCCATCCTGTCGCTTTGCGCCAGTGCCGGCGTGGCGATCGCCACCAGTGCCGCACCGATCGCCCAGCCGAGCGCACGCCGTCCGTCGATTCCTCGCATAAACCCTCTCCCTGTTATTATCGGGCGAGTATTCCCACGGGTCGGCGCATTGTCCAACGATTCTTGTTAGCGGTAACTTTTCTCGTGCGTTACCCCGGCGCGGGCGGGGGTGATGCATCTAGTCTAGGGGCGATACTAGCCTTGCGCGAACAGCTTGGTTCCGACGACGCCGATCACGATCAGCACCATGAAACCCGCCTGTACCGGCGCGATCCGCTCCCCGAACAGCATCGCACCGCCGATAATGACCCCGACCGCGCCCAGCCCGGTCCACACGGCATAGGCGGTACCCGCCGGAATGCCGCGCATCGCCAGCGCCAGCAGCCCCATGTTCACGAAGGACAGGGTGATCGGCACGGCAGACGCAAGCAACGTCCCCTGCCCCGCCGCCCATTTCAGGCTCAGTGCCCAGATGATCTCACACACGACCGCAACCGCGAGAATGGCCCATGCCATGTCGCCTACTCCATTTGCGGGCTCGGAAAGGAAACGGGCACGGCCGGAAACCCGAAAGAGGCCGTGCGGCAGGATCAGTCCAGCGGTGGACCGAACCGATTGGGGCCGGGATCGCTCGGCCGGCACAGTTGCACGACCAGCGCGGCCAGTGTCGCCAGATAGACGACGTTATTCCCGAACAACAGCAGGAAGGCGCCCGTGTCCGGCAGTGCGTCCGCACGCCCGAACTGATCGAAGACCCGCCAGAACGCGATCAGCCCGGTGCCGAGGAACGGCAGCGGCAACAGCCCGACCCAGCCGGGCCGTCCGGAGTCATGCAGCCGGCGGACGACCGCTGCCGCGAGCAGCAGCACCGACAACAGGGTCACGATGGCGACGCCGGGAACGAACCAGCGCATCGGTTCCAGCAACAGTGTCGGCGGGACCGGACCATCGATCTGCATCGAATAATGGCCCGGGCCGGCGGTCACCGTCGCCCGATCCGGATTGGCCTCCGCGAATGCCGCCATGTTGCTGGCAATGCCGAGGAACATCGGAACGCCGACGAGCATCCCGGCAATCATGTTGGCGACCATCACGCACGCGACCCAGGGCCAGAACAGCCGTCGCGGCTCGCGACCGGACCACCGCGTCAGCCGCTGGAGCTGAAACCACGGGGTCCGGTGCGGTGTCATCAGTTCAGACGGTTACCGCCCAGGCCGGCGATGGTCCGGTCGACCAGCGCGCGGTCGGCATCGCCCGACAGGTGCGTCGCGATCAGCGTGCCGGCGGCCTTGGCGGCGGCATCGGCAGCGGTCGCGCGGACCTCGGCGATGGCGGCGCGTTCGGCGGCGGCGATCTTGTCGGTCGCCATCTTGGCACGACGCTGGGTCAGCTCGGCGGCGTCGGCCTCGGCCTTCACCAGCAGCGCCTGCGCCTCGGCTTCGGCATGGGCGACCATTTCGGCGGCCTGTGCCTCGATCCCGGCGATCTTCGACGTATATTCGTCGCGCAAGGCCTCGGCTTCGGCACGCAGGGTGCGTGCTTCGTCGAGACGGGTGCGGATCGCTGCGATCTGCCCATCCAGCAGGCGACCGATCAGCGCGGGCACGCCCTTCACGACCAGCACCAGCAGGAACAGCAGCATCGCCGCGCTGACCCATGCCGTGGCGTTCAGGCCCAGCGCGGTGGGATCGGCGTGCGCCGTCCCGGTGGTGCTGCCGTGCGAACCCTCGACCGCTTCGGTCCCGGTCTTGGCCAAGCCCTCTTCGTGGATCGCTTCGTTCAGCGTGGGGCTGCTGTGCGCGACATTCGGATTAGCCATGGAGCACCGCCTTCACCGCGCCCTGCGCGTCCTGTTCGCTGACCCGCACGCCCGACACGCGCTCGACGATCGCCTGGGCTGCCTCGGCGGCAACCTGTTCGACCTGCGCCATCGCGGCACCGCGCTGGGCCGCGATGTCGGCCTCGGCCTGCGCGACGCGAGTCTGCATGTCGGCATTGGCCGTGGCCAACCGTTCGGCCGCCGCCGCCGCACCTTTGGCACGGGCTTCGGCCAGCAGCTTCTGCGCAGCCTCGCGGCTGGCATTTTCGCGGGCACGCCATGCCGCTTCGGTCGCATCCGCCTGCCCACGCGCCGCTTCGGCGGCGGCGAGGTCGGCAGCGATGCCCTGGTCGCGCTGGTCGACCGTGCCCTGCACCTTGGGCACCATGCCGAGGCCCACGACGAGGAACACGATGCCGAAGGTCAGCACCAGCCAGAAGACCTGCGACCCCCAGGTCGCGGCGAGCTGCTCGATTTGCGGCATGAAACGTCCCGTATTGGTCTGGTCGACCGGGCGCCATCGCCCGGCCGAAACCGGTCCGTCAGCCGGACCGGGATTCCGGCGCGAAGTTACCCCCCGCGCCGGGCGTCACGCATGTTACGCGACGAAGATCAGCAGCACTGCAACGACGAACGCCAGCAGGCCGAGAAGTTCGGCGGCGGCGAAGCCGATGAACATGTTGCCCTGCTGACCCGCAGCGGCCGACGGGTTGCGCAGCGCGCCCTGCAGGAAGGCAGCGAAGACGTTGCCCACGCCGAGTGCGGCGAGGCCGGCACCGATAGCTGCGAGACCGGCGCCGAGGAACTTGATGGCGTCTGCTTCCATGTCGAAAACTCCCTTGGAAAAATCTGTATGTTGGTTGGGATCAGTGATGGTCGTGCAGATGCACGGCATCGTTGATGTAGAGCGAGGTCAGCAGCGCGAAGACATAGGCCTGCACGCCGGCAACCAGCATTTCGAGGGCCGACACGCCGACCATCAGCGCGAAGCTGGGCACGCTGACCAGCACGCCGATGCCGGCGCCGGTCGCGGTCGAATTGATGATGAAGCCCGCCAGCACCTTCAGCAGGATGTGGCCCGCGGTCATCGCCACGAACAGTCGCAACGCGAGGCTGAACGGACGGACCATGAACGACACGAACTCGATCGGCGCGACCAGCAGCAGCACCGGGATCGGCGTGCCCTTCGGCGCGAACAGGCTGAAGAAGCGCAGGCCATGCTTGAACAGACCGACGATCAGCACGATCGAGAAGCTGGCGATGGCGAGGACGCCGGTCACCGTGAAGTGGCTGGTGACGGTGAACGGGTGCAGCCCGACCAGGCCGAAGGGCAGCAGGCCGACGACGTTCGCGAACAGGATGAACATGAACAGTGAGAAGACGTACGGAAGGTACTTGCGCCCTTCATGCCCGATGTTCGCGGCGAGCAGCTTGTCGATGAAGCCGGTGAACCCCTCGACCGCCATCTGCCAGCGGCCGGGAACGACCTGCTGCTTCATGCCGCCGATCATGAACACGAACAGCGCCACCGCCGCGACGATCATCCACAGCGCCGAATTGGTGAACGGCAGGACGTGATCGCCCAGGGGAATGTTGAAGATCGTCTGCACCTCGAACTGGTGCATCGGATCGATCTTGCCTGCCTGCGCCACGT
>CAJYRU010000083.1 GCA_913777295.1 uncultured Sphingomonas sp.
GCCGCGCCCTTCGACGACAGCATGGCGACGGCGAGCAGCAGGATCTGCTGGCTGATCGTCAGGTCGACGTTGCACGCCTGCGCGATGAACAGCGCGGCCATGGTCATGTAGATGTTGGTGCCGTCGAGGTTGAACGAATAGCCGGTCGGGACCACCAGGCCGACGATCGACTTCGGGATGCCGGCACGCTCCATCTTCTCGATCAGCGAGGGGAGGGCGCTTTCCGACGACGAGGTGCCCAGCACCAGCAGCAGTTCGGCCTTCAGGTACGAGATCAGCTTGAAGATCGAGAAGCCGCAGAAATGCGCGACCGCACCCAGCACGACCGTCACGAACAGGAAGGCGGTGAGATAGAAGGTGCCGACCAGCGCGGCGAGGCTGAACAGCGTGCCGATGCCGTATTTGCCGATGGTGAAGGCCATCGCGCCGAACGCACCGATCGGGGCGGCCTTCATCACGATCGCGACGACCTTGAAGAAGGCGATCGAGATGTCGTTCAGCGCGTCGAGGACGCGTTCGCCCTTGTCGCCGATCATGGCGAGGCCGATGCCGAACAGGATCGCGACGAACAGCGTCTGGAGGATGTTGCCCTCGGTCAGTGCCGAGATGAACGTGTCGGGGATGATGCCGGTCAGGAAGCCGGTGATCGTCGAATCATGCGCCTTTTCGGCATATTCGGCGACCTTCGACGTATCCAGCGTCGCGGGATCGATGTTGAGGCCGGCGCCCGGCTGCACCACATTGCCGACGATCATGCCGATGATGAGCGCGAGCGTCGAGAAGGTCAGGAAATAGGCGAATGCCTTGCCCGCGACGCGGCCGACGCTGGCCAGGTCGCGCATCCCGGCGATGCCGGTGACGATGGTCAGGAAGATGACCGGCGCGATAATCATCTTCACCAGCTTGATGAAGGCGTCGCCGATCGGCTTCAGCGCTTCACCGGTCGACGGATAGAAGTGGCCGAGCAGGACGCCCGCGATGATCGCGACCAGCACCTGGGCATAGAGATGCCGGTACCATGGCTTGGCGGCGGGCGGCACGGGCGGGTGTGCGGTGTCGGTGGCAAGTATCATGCGGCGACCTTTCATCCTCTATAGGCGCCCAGCCCGGCTCTTCACGGCGGTCGGCGCGACGACAACGGTTTACTCCTCTGCACCTTGGCTTGTCCTAATTGCATCAAACTACACTAAGTATTTGTAATATAACGATAAAAGCCTGAAACAGTGCAGGCTTTTGCCCAAATTTCTGCCAACTCCGGCAACGAAT
Source organism: uncultured Sphingomonas sp. (assembly GCA_913777295.1). Lineage (GTDB taxonomy): Bacteria > Pseudomonadota > Alphaproteobacteria > Sphingomonadales > Sphingomonadaceae > Sphingomonas. The sequence continues at coordinate 1,267 of CAJYRU010000083.1, forward strand.
GTGCAGATTGTTGCACATGATGGACCGGCCATTTACAAGGTGCCGATGGGACGCGGGGTTCGGACATGGTGGATCGGGTGGGTGCTGGGCGGGCTGCTGCTCAGCGTTGCCATCGGTGCCTTGGTCGGTCGCGTGGTCGAGCGCCGGGCGCAGGCCGAATCCTTTGCCGAGATCGATAGCGACGCCCGGCTGCGGCAGGTGCTGTTGGCCAGCGAGATCGCGCGTTTCCGCCTGCTTCCGCTGGCACTGGCCGACGACCGCGACGTCGTGGCCGCGGTACAGGGCGGCGATGCGGCGCGGCGGGCGCTGAACCGGAAGCTGGCGGCGCTGGCCGCATCGACGTCGGCCAGCGTCATCTATGTCGTCGGGCGCGAAGGCGTGGCGATCGCGGCGAGCAACTGGTCCGGTCCCGGCAGCTTTGTCGGCCGGGACTATGCCTTTCGACGCTATTACCGCGACGCCGTGCGGACCGGGGCGGGGACCCAGTTCGCGCTGGGTACGGTCAGCCACCGTCCCGGCCTGTATCTCAGCCGCCGGACGCCCGATGGCGGCGTCGTGGTCGTGAAGCTGGAATTCGACCGGATCGAGAGCGAATGGCGGGCGGCGGGGGGCATTACCTTCGTCACCGATTCGGCCGGCGTGGTCCTGATCTCCAGCGAGCCGCGCTGGCGCTTTGCCACTACCCGCCGGATCGAACCGGCGGTTGCCGCCGCCGTGCGCGCCGACAGCGGGGCGGTGGCGCTGAGCCATCCGCCCTTTGCGATCCTGGGGGATGCGCTGCGTCTCAACGGGCAGCGGCGGACGCTGCAACACGCCGTCACCGCGCCGGGGGACGAGGGATGGCAGGTGCATCTGGCCATGCCCTTGCCGCCAACGATCGGCAATGCAGTGCGCACCAGCGCGCTGGCGGCGGCGGCGGTGACGCTGGCGTTGATCGGCGGTCTTTGGGGATTGCGGGAACGGTCGCGGCGCCGGGCCATGCGGACCATCGAACTGGAAGCGGCGGTCGCCGCCCGGACCCGCGAACTGCGCAGCGAGATCGAGGAACGCATCGCCGCGGAAGCGCGTGCCGCCGAACTGCGCGACGGATTGCGGCAGGCCAATCGGTTGGCCACGCTGGGCCAGATCACCGCCAGCGTGGCGCATGAAACCGCACAGCCGGTGGCCGCTATCCGCAACTATGTCGCTGCCGCGCGCCAGCTGCTGACCCGTGGCGATACCCAGTCGGTGGACGATAATCTGGGTGCCATTGCCCGCCTGACCGACCGTATCGGACTGGTGACCGCCGAATTGCGCGGGTTCGCGCGCAAGGGCAGCGGTACGATCGGCCCCGTCCGGCTGGCCGAGGTGATCGACGGCGCGCGGCTGATCCTGAAGGAGCAACTCTCCAACGTCGCGCTCGTCATACCACCGATTTCCGATGACCTGATCGTCGTCGCCGGGCGGGTCCGGCTGGAACAGGTGCTGGTCAACCTGCTGCAGAATGCGATCGAGGCACTGGTCGCGACGCCCGATCCGCGGATCGCGATCGAAGTGGGAATCGAACCGCAGACCCTGTCGCTGATCGTTGCCGATAACGGCCCCGGCATCGATCCCGACGTGGCCGAACGGATGTTCACCCCGTTCGTGACCAGCCGCGCGACCGGGCTGGGGCTCGGCCTCGTCATCGCGCAGGACATCATGACCGATCTGGGCGGTACGCTGCGGCTGTTGCCGTCGGAGCAGGGGGCACGGTTCGAGCTGACGCTGCGGCGGGTGCCATGAGCGGGCCTGCGACCAACCGCGCCGGCCGGGTCGCCCTCGTCGAGGATGACGAGGATCTGCGCGTGTCGACCGCGCAACTGCTGACGCTGGCCGGGTTCGATGTCGTCACCTTTCCGGCGGCCCCCCCCGCCTTGCTGGCGATCGATGCCGATTTCGACGGGATCGTCGTCACCGACGTCCGGATGCCGCACATGTCCGGGATAGAGCTGTTCCGGACCCTGCGCGATCGCGATCCCACGCTTCCGGTCGTGCTGGTCACGGGCCATGCCGATGTCGAGATGGCGGTCGATGCGATCAAGCGGGGGGCGTGGGATTTCCTGTCGAAGCCGTTCGATCCCGATGCGCTGATCGCCGCCGCCACCCGTGCGATGGCCGCGCGGTCGCTGGCGCTCGACAATCGGCGGCTGCGCGCGGAAGCCGCGAATGTCGAGGACATGGCGCTGGTCGGACGGACCCCGGCGATCACCCGGTTGCGCGAAATGATCCCGGTGCTGGCCGATGCCGACATCGACCTGCTGATCGAGGGAGAGACGGGGACCGGCAAGGAACTGCTCGCCCGTGCGATCCATCGGGCCGGGCGTCGGGCGCGGCACCGGTTCCTGACCATCGCCTGCGCCGCGCTGCCGGGGCAAACGATCGAGGACGAATTGTTCGCGACCGTCGGCGACCGGGGGATCGTCGGGGCGCAACGTGGCACGTTGTTCCTCGACGACATCGACCAGGCGTCGCGCGGGTTGCAGGGGCGGCTGACGCAGTTGATCGAGGATCGTGCGATCCGCGGCCCGCGCGATGCGGTGCCGGTCGACATCCGCGTCATCGCGACGGCGGCGGAGGAAGCGCAGCGCGGCCCGGACGCCATCGCGCCGGCGCTACTTTATCGGCTTGCGGCCGTGCGGCTGCGCATTCCGCCGCTCCGGGAACGACGCGACGATGTACCCTTGCTGTTCGCGCATCTGGTCGACCTGTCGGCCAAGCGGTTGCGGCGCGATGTGCCGCCGCTGACGCACGCCGCCCGCGATCTGCTGGCGCGGCACGACTGGCCGGGCAATGTCCGGGAACTGGCCCATTTCGCCGACCGGTTCGTGCTGGGGCTGGAGGGTGCCGCCACCGGCGATGCCGGCAGCGACGTCACCCGCCCGCTGCCCGAACGGATCGCGGCCTTCGAGCGCGAGGCGATCCTGTCGGCGATCGCCGCGACCGGCGGAGAAATCGGCGCGGCGATCGAACGGCTCGGCATTCCGCGCAAGACATTCTATTACAAGGTGCAGCGCCTCGGCATCGACCTGAAGACCCTGCGCGGCCAGTAACCCCGGATCAGTCCAGCCCGTCGTCGGCGACATAGGCGAGGCCGGCACGCGCCTCCAGCGCCGCTCGGTTGCGCATCACGATCCGCCCGCGTGAACACCGCACCATATGCTCCCCCTCCAGGATGTGCAGGCAATCGGTGACGGTCGCGCGGCGCAGGTTCAGCGTCGCGGCGATCGATGCATGGGTAACCGACATCGTGTCGCCGTCGATCCGGTCGTCGATCATCAGCAACAGCCGGGCGATACGCCGTTCGGGCACGTCGCGCAGCGCCGACGCCAGCGTCCGGGCCATCTGCATCGAAAAACGCTGGGCGAAGTTCAGGATCGCCTTCAGCAGCGCATTATCCTCGTTCGCGGCCTCGACCACGGCGGTGGCGGGGATGATGATCGCGCTGCCCGGCTGGATATGGGCGCGGGCGGTGAAGGGTGTGGGTTGATCGCTGAACATCCGCGACCAGCCGACAACCCCGTCGCGGCCGATCATGCCGACATCCTGCGACGTGCCACCGGTCGACAGCGACAGCATGGCCGGTGCGCCTTCCGGAAAGACCAGGCGATCGATCGAATCGCCGCTTCTGGTAAGAATTTCACCGGGTTGCAGAGTAACGCGGGTGGCGACGACGGCCAATTTGCGCCGGGTGTCGGGGCGCATCGCGCCCAACAGCCTGTTATCCGTCGTGGGTAGGACAGTACATGTTTCGCCCACGCGATCGATATTAACTGCAAAAGCCATTTCGTGTCTTTTGCCTGCAAGATTTGGTGCAATCCAGCCGTCCGGTGCATCCTGTACGGAACCGTACGTCCGTTTTTCAGGCTGCATCATTCGGCCTCTTCGACTCGTTGGGTCGTAACAACGATCCAGGGAGACGGTGTCATGGACGAACAAATGTTGGTGACGCACGCATTTGATGCGCGTGCGAAGCGGCGCGAAGAGCGGCGCGATTTCTTCAAGATGCTGGGCGGTGCGGCGGCCGTCGGCGGTGCTGCCTTCGTCATGGCACAGTCGAATGACGCCCATGCGCAGAGCGCGCCGAGCGATGCGGACATTCTGAACTTCGCGCTGAACCTGGAATATCTCGAAGCGCAATTCTATTATTTCGCGGCTTTCGGCAGCGGCCTTCCCAATTCGATCCTGACCGGCAGCGGTACGCAGGGTGCGGTTACCGGCGGTCGTCAGGTCGCGTTTTCGGACGCGGTCGTCGCGCAATATGCCCGTGAAATCGCGGCGGACGAGCGCGCCCATGTCGAATTTCTGCGCACCGCGCTGGGCAGTTCGGCAGTCGCGCAGCCCGCGATCGACATCAGCGCGTCGGCAACCGGCGCCTTCTCCTCGGCCGCGCGCGCAGCGGGCCTGATCGGCGCGGGCGCGACGTTCGACCCCTATGCCAGCGACGAGAATTTCCTGCTCGGCGCGTTCATCTTCGAGGATGTCGGCGTCACCGCCTACAAGGGCGCTGCGCCGCTGCTGACCAGCAAGACCTTCCTCGAAGCTGCTGCAGGGATCCTGGCGGTCGAGGCGTATCACGCCGCGATCGTACGCACGACGCTGTATGCCAAGGGGATTGCCACGCCATCCGCCCAGCTGATCCAGGCGACCGACGCGATCTCGAACGCCCGCGATAGCCTCGATGGCACCACCGATCTCGATCAGGGCCTGTCGCCGCTGGCGAGCAATCCGAACGGCAGCAACATTGTGCCGCTCGACACCAACGGCATCGCCTATAGCCGTTCGGCCGGACAGACGCTCAACATCGTCTATCTCAACAACGCCCAGGTGAACGGCGGCGGATTCTTCCCCAACGGGGTGAACGGCAACATCCGCGCCAGCGCCGCCAACTGAACCTGAGGAGAGACCAGATGCACAACGATCCGATCCTGCAGGTTCTCGAAGCCTGCGACCAGCGCCGCAATGCGCGACGCGAATTCATGCGCTATGCCGGCGGTGCCGCCATCGCCACGGCCGGCGCCACCGTCCTGTCTGCGTGCAGCGACAGCGGCGGCGGTTTCATCACCCCCGGACCGACGCCTACGCCGACGCCCACGGCGACCACTGCGCTTAGCGATGCCGATGTGCTGAACTTCGCGCTCAACCTCGAATATCTCGAAGCGCAATTCTATTCGTTCGCCGCGTTCGGCACGGGGCTTCCCAACAGCAGCCTCAGCGGAACGGGAACCCAGGGTTCCGTTACCGGCGGGCGGCAGGTCACGTTCACCGATCCCCTGGTCGCGCGATATGCCCGTGAAATCGCATCGGACGAAATCGCGCACGTCAACTTCCTGCGCACCGCGCTGGGATCGGCGGCGGTGGCGCAGCCGGCGATCGACATCGGCGTGACCTCGACCAGCGCCTTCTCCAACGCAGCGCGGGCAGCCGGGCTGATCGGCACCGGTGCGGCATTCGACGTCTATGCCAGCGACGAGAACTTCCTGCTCGGCGCGTTCATCTTCGAGGATGTCGGCGTGACCGCGTACAAGGGTGCGGTCGGCTTCATCAGCAACAAGACCTTCCTCGAAGCGGCGGCCGGCATCCATGCGGCGGAGGCGTATCACGCAGGGCTGGTGCGGACCGTGCTGTATCGCAAGGGCGTGGCGACGCCGGCGCTGATCGATGCGACCGAAGCCATCTCGAACGCGCGTGACAGCCTCGACGGCAGCACCGACCTCGATCAGGGCATTCGCGCAACCGGGAGCGGCAACGCTACCGCGTCGAACATCGTGCCGACCGATGGCAGCGGCATCGCGTTCAGCCGGACGCCGGGACAGGTCCTGAACATCGTGTATCTCGACCGGACGGCCAAGACGGCGGGCGGGTTCTTCCCCAACGGCGTCAACGGAACGATCCGTTCGAGCGCGTCGAACTGACGGAGTGGCGGCGTCCCGGCGACGGGGCGCCGCCTTTTCCCGTTACGTGGTCGGTGCGCCGACCAGCCGCTGATAGGCTTCCTCGGGCGGGCCATAGGTCATTGCCGCCATTTCCAGCAGCTTGTCGCGGTCGCGGACGATCACCCGCCCTCGCACGGACCGGATGGCGCGCGTTTCCTCCAGGCGGTGCAACGCGTCGGTGATGCTGCTGCGGCGTACGGCCAGCATCAGCCTAAATTCCTCGTGCGTCATCGATATTTCGTCGCCGCGCACACGGTCGTGATAGAGCAATATCCAGCGCGCGAGCCGCCGTTCGACCGGGTGCGAAAGTGCCGACACGACGGTCCGGCCCATCTGGATCAGAAACACCTGGATGAAGCGCAGCAGCGCGGCGCGCAGCGTATCGCTCTGTTCCGTCGCCGCCAGCAACCGTGCGGCCGGGATTCTGAGCGCCGTACCCGGTTCGGCGCGTAGGACGACGTCGTGCGGCGACCGGTCGTCGCCCAGCAGGATCGGCCAGCCGACATAGCCGTCCGCGCCCAACAGGCCGACCGCATGTTGCCGTTCGCCGTCGATCACCTCCAGCACGGCGGCGATGCCCCCTTCTAGGAAATAGACATAGTCGATCGGTTCGCCGACGCTCAGCAGCGTGTCGCCCACCGCGAGGGTGATCCGTTCCAATCCGCCTTCCAGCAGCGCCCGGTCGGCGGGAACCAGTGCCGCCAGCAGCCTGTTCTCGCCGCGCGCCGTGACGGGGTTGGTCGGGCGGCCGGCAATATCACTCGGTACAGTCGTCATGTCGGACATGTTCCACGCGAATGATGACAAGGCAAATGCGAAGCGAACCCGTTCGATCCACGCCACCCGGTGATGTCGTGCGATCCGCATTGCCGTTTGCCCGCGCCTTGCATAGACAGGGCGCGACCGTGCCCAGCCTTCACGCCCTTGCCAATCCACGCCGATTCCTTGCGATCGCCCGTCCGCTGACACCGATACTGGTGTGGGCCGGGCTGGCGCTGTTCGGTTTCGGCTGCTGGGCCGGGCTGACGCAGACCCCCGCCGATTATCTGCAGGGCGACAGCGTGCGCATCCTCTATGTCCATGTGCCTGCCGCCTGGCTGGGCATGGGCGGCTGGTCAAGCCTCGCCATCGCCAGCATCGTCTATCTGGTGTGGCGGCACCCGCTGGCCGCCGTCGCCGCGCGTGCGATCGCACTGCCCGGTGCGCTGTTCACCGCGCTCTGCCTCGTGACCGGATCGATTTGGGGGCGTCCGACCTGGGGGACGTGGTGGCAATGGGACGGACGCCTGACGTCGATGCTGCTGCTGTTCTTCGTCTATCTTGCCTATCTGGCGCTGGCCCGTGCCGATGCCGACCGCGATGGCGATGGCCGCATTCCGGCACTGTTCGGGATTGCCGGCACCGCGCTGCTGCCGGTCATCCGCTATTCGGTGCTGTGGTGGCGGACCCTGCATCAGGGGCCAAGCATCACGCTGACCAAATCCACGATCGATCCGGCGATCCTGTGGCCGTTGTTCTTCACTGCCGGCGGGGCCAGCCTGTTGTTTGGCGGGATCGTGCTGATGCGGATGCGGACCGATCTGGCGCGGATCAAGGCGGAGGCGCGGATGCGCCGGCGGGCAGCGGCATGAACCATTGGGCCTTCATCACCGCCGCCTATGGTGTCACGCTCGGCGGCATCGTCGCGATCACCATAGCGTCATGGATGGCGATGCGTCGCGCGGAGCGGAAATGAGCCCGAAACGGCAACGCATGACGCTGGCGCTGTTGGCAGTGGTCGCGATTATCGGCGCGGTGTTACTCGCCATGTCGGCGCTGGGCGAGGAAGCGGCGTTCTTCTACGCGCCCGCCGATGCCGCCGCAGCGCCGCTGGACAAGCCGGTGCGACTGGGCGGCATGGTCGCCGCAGGATCGGTTCGCCGCGCGGCGGATGGCGTCACGATCGATTTCACGGTGACCGATGGCAAGGCGAGCGTGCCGGTCCGCTTTGCCGGCATCGTCCCCGATCTTTTCCGGGAAGGCTCCGGTGTCGTCGCCGAGGGGCGTTTCGTACGCGGTGGGAGCTTCGTCGCCGACAACCTCCTCGCCAAGCATGACGAACGCTACATGCCGCCGCAGGTCGCCGGAAAGATGCACAAGAGCGAAAGCATCGCCCGGTGATCGCCGAAGCCGGTCTGGCCACGCTGTGGCTGGCGGCGGCGATGGCGCTGCTGCAGCTGGCGATGGCGGCAATCGCGCTGTCGTCGCGTGCCGCCGAACCGCCCGCGATCGTGCGCGACCTGCTGGCGGCGGTTCGGCCGGTGGCGGTGGCGCAGGGGTTGCTCGCCGCCGGGGCGTTTGCGGCGCTCGTCACCGTCTTTGCGCGGACCGACCTGTCGGTGCTGCTGGTCGCGGAAAACAGCCATTCGGCCAAGCCGCTGCTCTACAAGGTCGCGGCGACCTGGGGCAATCACGAAGGGTCGATGCTGCTATGGGTCACCGTGCTGGCGCTGGCCGGGGCGGGGATCGCGCTGTTCGAACGGTTGCTGCCGATCCGTACCCATGCCGCGACGCTGGCGGCGCAGGCGGCGATTGCCGCTGGCTTCTACGCGTTCCTGCTGTTCGCCTCCAATCCCTTTGCGCGGCTGTCGCCGGCGCCGCGCGATGGCCTTGGTCTCAATCCGCTGTTGCAGGATCCCGGCCTCGCCTTTCATCCGCCGACGCTCTACCTCGGATATGTCGGGCTGTCCGTGGCGTTTTCCTTTGCGGTCGGCGCGCTGGTCACGCGCGATGTCGGGCGCGATTTCGCGCGGGCGATGCGGCCATGGGTGCTGGGGGCGTGGATCTTCCTGACCATCGGCATCACCGCGGGCAGCTATTGGGCTTATTACGAACTGGGCTGGGGCGGCTGGTGGTTCTGGGACCCGGTCGAGAATGCGTCGCTGATGCCATGGCTGGCGGCGACCGCATTGCTGCATTCGGTGACCGTGCTGGCGACCCGCGACGGTTTGCGGGCGTGGACAATCATGTTGTCGGTCGTCGCCTTTTCCATGTCGATGGTCGGCACCTTCCTCGTTCGGTCTGGCATCCTGACCAGCGTTCATGCCTTTGCGGTCGACCCGACGCGCGGCGGGTTCATCCTCGCGCTGCTGATCCTCTATATCGGCGGGGCGCTGGCGCTGTTTGCGTTCCGTGTCGGCACCGTCCGGCAGGGGGCGGTGTTCGAACCCGTCAGCCGGGAGGGCGGATTGGTTCTCAACAACCTGCTGCTGTCGGTCATCCTCGGGATCGTCCTGATCGGGACGCTGTATCCGCTGGTGGCAGAGGCGTTCGGCGTGCAGCTGTCCGTCGGGCCACCCTTCTTCAACCGGGCTGCCGGGCCGATAGCGCTGCTGCTGGTCGCCGGCATGGCGGTCGGGCCGTTGCTGCGCTGGCGCCGCGATCGGGGGATGGCGGTGGCGCGGCGGGTTGCCTTGCCCGGTGGCGTGACCGTGCTGGTGTTTCTTGCGGCGATGATGTGGGTCGATAGCGGCTGGCTGCCCAAATTCGGGCTGGCGCTGGCCGCCGGGCTGGCGATCGCCAGTGTCCTGCCGCTGGTCGGGCGCAGTCCGTGGCGCACGCCGCTGCCGATCTGGGGCATGGTCGTCGCGCATCTGGGCATCGCGGTCAGCCTGGCGGGCATGGCCAGCGACAGCGCCTTTACGCAGGAACGACTGGTCGCCGCCGCGCCGGGCGAGCATCAGCGCGTCGGACCGTTCGATATACGGTTCGACGGGATCAAGCCGGTGGTTGGCGACAACTGGTCAGCGGTGCAGGGGCACCTGACCGTCGCGCGCGGCGGCGGCGCAGCATTCGTGATGCGGCCCGAACAGCGGTTCTTCGCCAACCCGCCAACCGAGACGAGCGAAGCCGCGCTCGCCACCTATTGGGATGGACAGCTTTATGCCGTCCTGGGACGCGACGATGTCGGTGGGCGGCGGCAGTTGCGGCTGTGGTGGAAGCCGTTCGTCACGCTGATCTGGGGCGGCGGCGCCCTGATCGCGCTGGGCGGAGCGATCGCCCTTCTCGGGCGTGTTCGTCGGCGGAGGGTGCGGTGAACCGCCGGCTGCTCTGGGTGCCGCTGCTGGCGTTCGTCGCGATCGCCGGGCTGTTCGCGTGGATGCTGCCGCAGCACAGCGACCGGCAGGTGCGCTCGCGTCTGATCGGAAAGCCGCTGCCGCAGTTCAGTCTGCCGGCCGCCATGCCGGGGAAGCCGGGCCTGTCGACCGCTGCGTTCCGCACCGGGCGACCGCGCTTGCTGAACATTTTCGGCAGCTGGTGCGTGCCATGCGCCACCGAAGCGCCGCAGCTGGCGAAACTCCAGCAGGCAGGGGCAACGATCGACGCGATCGCGATCCGCGACACACCGGGCGATGTCGCCCGGTTCCTCTCGACCAATGGC
>CAJYRU010000084.1 GCA_913777295.1 uncultured Sphingomonas sp.
TCGACGCTGGCCGACCGGCTGATCCAGCGGACCGGCGGCCTCGCCGAGCGCGAGATGTCGGCGCAGGTGCTCGACAACATGGACATCGAAAAGGAACGCGGCATCACCATCAAGGCGCAGACCGTGCGCCTGGAATGGAAGGGCCATGTGCTGAACCTGATGGACACGCCGGGGCATGTCGACTTCGCCTATGAAGTGTCGCGGTCGCTGGCGGCGTGCGAGGGCGCGCTGCTGGTGGTCGATGCGGCGCAGGGGGTCGAGGCGCAGACGCTGGCCAATGTCTATCAGTCGATCGAGCATGACCATGAGATCATCCCGGTCATCAACAAGATCGACCTGCCCGCCGCCGAACCGGAACGGGTGAAGACCGAGATCGAGGACATTATCGGCATCGACACGTCGAATGCCGTGCTGGCATCGGCCAAGTCGGGCATCGGCATCGACGAGATCCTCGACGCGATCGTCGCCCATATCCCGCCGCCCAAGGGCGATGTGAACGCGCCGCTGAAGGCGATGCTGGTCGACAGCTGGTACGACCCGTATCTGGGCGTCGTCATCCTGATCCGCGTGATCGACGGGTCGATCCGCAAGGGTCAGCAGATCAAGTTCATGAATGCCGACACGACCCACTTGGTCGACCGGGTCGGTGCGTTCCGGCCGAAGATCGAGCAGCTGCCCGACCTGGGTCCGGGCGAGATCGGCTTCATCACCGCGCAGATCAAGGAAGTGGCGCAGACGATGGTCGGCGACACGATCACCGACGCCAAGCGTCCGACCGCCGAACCGCTGCCCGGGTTCAAGGAAGTGCAGTCGGTGGTGTTCTGCGGCCTGTTCCCGGTCGATGCCGCCGATTTCGACAAGCTGCGCGAGTCGATCAGCAAGCTCAGGCTCAACGACGCGAGCTTCACCTTCGAGATGGAAAGTTCGGCGGCGCTGGGCTTCGGCTTCCGCTGCGGGTTCCTAGGGCTGCTGCATCTGGAGATCATCCAGGAGCGGCTGACGCGCGAATATGACCTCGACCTCATCACCACCGCGCCGTCGGTGGTGTACCAGATCGAGCTGACCCATCCCGATCCGGCGGGCGTCACGCAGATCGACCTGCACAATCCGGCCGACATGCCCGACGTCAACAAGATCAAGACGATCAGCGAGCCGTGGATTCAGGCGACGATCTATGTCCCCGACGAATATCTGGGCGGCATTTTGAAGCTGTGCCAGGACCGGCGCGGGATCCAGATGAACCTGACCTATGTCGGCGGGCGCGCGCAGGCGGTGTACGAATTGCCGCTGAACGAAGTGGTGTTCGATTTCTAGGACAGGCTGAAGTCGCTGTCGAAGGGCTATGCGAGCTTCGATTACGAACAGATCGGCTATCGCGAGGGCGATCTGGTCAAGATGAGCATCCTCGTCAACGAGGAGCCGGTCGACGCGCTGTCGATGATCGTCCATCGCGGCACCGCCGAGACGCGCGGGCGCGGCATGGTCGAGCGGTTGAAAGAACTGATCCCCCGCCACCTATTCAAGATTCCGATCCAGGCGGCGATCGGCGGCAAGGTGATCGCGCGCGAAACGATCAGCGCGATGCGCAAGGACGTGACCGCCAAATGCTATGGCGGTGACGCCAGCCGCAAGCGCAAGCTGCTGGACAAGCAGAAGAAGGGCAAGGCGAAGATGCGCGAATATGGTTCGGTCAGCATCCCGCAGGAAGCCTTCATCGCGGCGCTGCGCATGGGCGACGACAACTGACGGATGCGGCCACGGGCCGCGCCGGGATGCAGTGAAAAGGGCCGGCGCTGCTACAGCGCCGGCCCGTTCGATTTGTGCGGAGGGTCGCGTGTCAGAGGACGTGCATCACCATCTGCACGGTCAGCGCGACACCGGCCCATCCCAGCGCGGCCAACCCGGCAAGGGTGGCGATGGTCGTGCGACCCGAATACTTGCTGTGCATCGTACTGACCCTCTCCGATTTTTCTCTTGCGACAAACTGTCCCAAAAAAACGACGATTGCAAATTTGTGAAACGCGAAAATCGGATGGAAATTGCGGTGCTTGAACGCCTAATCCCGTAAAGCTGCTGATATTTGCTGCGCTGCGAAATGGATCATTTTGCGGTAAGCTGTTTCGAAATGGTACAATTGCGCCGTCGGTTGTTCGCAGTTGCGATGTAACGTTGTTCCATTGCGACGATCCGAAAATATTTTTTCGCAGCAGTCAGCAAACGGTCAGAATCAGGAAATTGGGGGCAGCAAACCGATCGATTGCGGGCATTGCGACAGGAAGGCGCCGGAACTTTTGCGCGGCAGGAGCGTCGAGCGATGCGGGCAAGTTTGCCTTTTACGGGAGCTGGTTATGGCCGATACCGAATCGAAACCCGATGCGGATGCCGCCGAATCGATGCGGGCAGCGGGGAGCGCGATGGCCGAGCAGGGGGCGCAGCTGGGCCTGACGATCCTGTCGCAGGCGGAGGCGAACACGCAGGAGGCGTTCCGCGCGATGCGCGCGGCGGCGCAGGCCAGCGACCTGAACGAAGTGATGCGGATCCAGTCGGATTATCTGCGCGATCAGGGCGCGCGATCGATGTCGCAGGCGCGCGAAGTCAGCGAGATGATCGCGCAGTTCGGTCGCAACGCCATCGGGCAGATGATCGGACGCGGCTGATCGCGCGATCGCGGGTCGAAGGTGTGAAGGGGGCGGGATGATCCGGCGAATGATGTTGCTGCTGGCGGGCATGTTGCTCGCCGGCCCCGCGATGGCGCAACCGCGCCCGCCGGTCGTGCTGGCCGCCGCCAGTCTCCAGGAATCGATGAACGCGGCGGCCGATGCCTGGGCGAAGCGCGGTCATGTCCGGCCGACGCTGTCCTTCGCCGCCAGTTCGGCGCTGGCACGACAGGTCGCGGCCGGGGCGCCGGCTGACCTGTTCGTATCGGCCGATGTCGAGTGGATGGATGATCTCGACAAGCGCGGATTGCTGGCCAGCGGGACCCGGGTCAACCTGCTCGGCAACCGGCTGGTACTGATCGCGCCGGTCGATAGCCGAGTGCGCGTGGGACTGAGGCCGGGCGTCGACCTGCGGCGCGCGCTGAACGGCGGGCGGCTGGCGATGGCCGATCCCGATGCGGTGCCGGCAGGACGCTATGGCAAGGCGGCGCTGACTGCCCTGCGCGGATGGGACGCGGTGGCGCCATCGGTGGTGCGGGCGGAAAATGTCCGCGCCGCGCTGGCGCTGGTCGAACGCGGCGCCGCGCCGCTCGGCATCGTTTATGCGACCGATGCCAAGGCGTCGGCGAAGGTGCGCGTGGTCGGCGTGTTTCCCGCCGCCAGCCATCCGCCGATCACCTATCCGATCGCGCGGCTGAAGGCATCGCGCAATGTCGAGGGCGAACGGTTTCGCCGGTTCCTCGTCAGCCCGGGTGGCCGTGCGATCTTTGTCCGGTACGGGTTCAGCCCGCGCTGATGCCCGACAGCGCCGAATGGGCGATCGTCCTGCTGTCGTTGAAGATCGGGGGTACGGCGATGCTGGCCGCGCTGCCGGTCGCTTATGCGCTGGCATGGGTGCTGGCGCGCGGGCGGTTTCCGGGGCGGGTGCTGCTGGACGGGATCGTCCATCTGCCGCTCGTCCTGCCGCCGGTGGTAACCGGATGGCTGTTGCTGCTGGCGTTCGCGCCCGCCGGGCCGATCGGCCGCTGGCTGGAGGCATGGTTTGGCGTCAGCGTGCTGTTCCGCTGGAGCGGGGCGGCGATCGCGGCGGCGGTGATGGCGTTGCCGCTGATGGTGCGCGCCATCCGCCTGTCGATCGAGGGTGTCGACCGGCGGCTGGAAAGCGCCGCCCGGACGCTGGGTGCCAGCCGGGCGCGGGTATTTTGGAGCGTGACCGCACCGCTCAGCCTGCCCGGCGTGCTTGCCGGAATGGTGCTGGGCTTCGCAAGGGCGCTGGGCGAGTTCGGGGCGACGATCACCTTCGTTTCCAACGTGCCGGGCGAGACGGCGACGCTGCCGCTCGCCATCTATAGCGCGGTGCAGGTGCCGGGCGGCGAGGCGAGCGTCGTGCGGCTGGCGGCCATGTCGGTCGCGCTGTCGCTGGCGGCACTGGTCGTGTCCGAAGGGTTGGCGCGGCGTGGCGGGCGGAGGGTCCATGTCCTTTGACATCGACGTGACCGTCCGGCTGGGCGAGGCGGTGGTCGGCGCGGTGGTGCCCGACGACGGACGCGACAACGGGCTGACGGTGCTGTTCGGCCCGTCCGGCGTGGGCAAGTCGAGCGTGCTGAACATGGTCGCCGGATTGCTGCGCCCGGCGGCGGGCCATGTCCGGGTCGGTGGCGTCACTCTGTTCGATGCGACGGATGGGGTGGATGTGCCGGTGCCCGATCGCCGGGCCGGTTATGTGTTTCAGGAACCGCGCCTGTTCCCGCATCGCCGGGTCGCGGCTAATCTGCGCTATGGCATGGGGCGGGGTGAAGCGCCGATCGGCTATGACGACATGGTGGCGCTGCTGGGTCTGGGTGAGCTGCTCGATCGCTGGCCGGCGACGCTGTCGGGGGGCGAGGCGAAGCGGGTGGCGATCGGCCGGGCACTGTTGTCCGGCGCGCGGTTCCTGTTGATGGACGAACCGCTGTCGTCGCTGGACCGGG
>CAJYRU010000085.1 GCA_913777295.1 uncultured Sphingomonas sp.
GGACGGCGGGACTTGAACCCGCACTCCCGATGGGAAGCGGATTTTAAGTCCGCTGCGTCTACCGATTTCGCCACGTCCGCGAGGCAAGCGGCGTTCCAAGCGGATCGCCGCGCGCCCGTCAAGCCGCCCCTTGCCGCAGCGTCTGGATGATGCCGGAGAAATCGGTCGCGGCGTTGCCGTCCTCGACGAAGCGGGCATAGAGTTCGGCGGCGCGCGCGCCCATCGGCGTATCGGCCCCCGCACCCGCCGCCGCCTGCATGGCGAGCCGGAGATCCTTCAGCATCAGCGCGGCGGCGAACCCGCCCTGATAGCCGCGATCCGCCGGTGTTTCCGGCCCGACGCCCGCCACCGGGCAATAGCTGGTCATCGACCAGCACTGGCCCGAACTGACCGAGGAAATGTCGTAGAAGGTCTGCGGGTCCAGCCCCAGCTTTTCGGCCAGTGCGAACGCCTCGCACGTTGCGATCATCGACGCGCCGAGCAGCATGTTGTTGCACATCTTGGCCGCCTGTCCCGCGCCGCTGGCCCCGGCATGGATCACGGCCTTGCCCATGTCGGACAGGAACGGTTCGGCCCTGGCAAAGGCCGCGTCGCTGCCGCCGACCATGAAGGTCAGCGCCCCGGCATTGGCCGCCGCGATCCCGCCCGATACCGGCGCGTCGACCGCGTGCAGCCCCTTGGCGCGCGCCGCCTCGGCAACCTGTCGCGCCGTATCGACGTCGATCGTCGAACAATCAATCAGCACCGCGCCGGTGTCGACCGCGTCGAACAGTGCGTCGCCATAGACCTGTGCGACATGGGCGCCGGCCGGAAGCATCGTCACCACCGCCTGCGCGCCGGTGGCGGCCTCCACCGCGTCGGCGACAGGCAGGCACCCTGCTGCCTTCGCCCGCGCCAGCGCCTCGGCCGACAGGTCGAACGCGTGGACGTCATGTCCCGCCTTCGCCAGATTGGCCGCCATGCCCCCGCCCATATTGCCGAGGCCGATGAACCCGATGCGTGCCATGATCGTCTCTCCTATCGCCCGGTCCAGTTGCCAGGGCGCTTTTCGACAAAGGCGGTCATGCCTTCTTTCTGGTCCGCCGTGCCGAACAGGCCGTGGAACAGGCGACGTTCGAATTGCACGCCTTGGGCAAGTGTCGTGTCGAAGGCGGCGTTGACCATTTCCTTGTTCGCCTTGACCGCCAGCGGAGCCATGGCGGCGATGGTGGCGGCGGTCTTCACCGCGTCCTCGACCAGATCGTCGGCGGGCACGATCCGCGCGACGAGGCCGCAGCGTTCCGCTTCCTCGGCACCGATCATGCGGCCGGTCAGGCACATCTCCATCGCCTTGGCCTTGCCGACTGCGCGCGCGAGGCGCTGCGATCCGCCCATGCCCGGCGTCACGCCCAGCTTGATCTCCGGCTGGCCGAACTTCGCGGTATCGGCCGCCAGGATGAAGTCGCACATCATCGCCAGTTCGCACCCGCCGCCCAGCGCGAAGCCCGCGACGGCGGCGATGATCGGCTTGCGGGTACGGGTGAACGCGTCCCAGCCGCTGAAATGGTCGCCGCCATACATGGCCGCGAAGTCCATTTCCTGCATCTCCTTGATGTCGGCCCCGGCGGCGAACGCCTTGGCCGATCCGGTGATGACCGCGCAGCCTTGGCCCGGATCGGCATCGAATGCGCGCATGGCATCCAGCAATTCGGACAGGATCTGCCCGTTCAGCGCGTTCAGCGCCTGTGGCCGGTTCAGCGTGACCAGCGTCACCGCATCGCGGCGCTCGACGAGGATGGTTTCATAATCGGACATCGGGGTTCCTCGGACTCAGTGCGGCTGCCATTCGTCGGCGGGAGAAAGCGGGGCGAAGATGCGGTCGATCATATGGTCGCTGACCGCCGCCGGGGTGGCGGGGTCCCATTTCGGCGCGTGATCCTTGTCGACGATCACCGCGCGCACGCCCTCGACGATATCGGGACGCTGCACGATGCGGGTGACGACGGCATATTCCTGCCGCATCTCATCCTCGAAGGTCGGCATGGTCGCGCCGTCGAGCAGTAGCTTGAGCGACACCTTGCACGACAGCGGCGAGCGCTGGCGCAGCGTCGCCAATTGGGCCTGCGCCCAGTCCGATCCGTCCGCCTCAAGCGCAGCAAGGATTTCCTCATAATCGTCGCTGGCGAACAGCCGGTCGATCGCCTCTCGCTGCGCCAGGATCGGCGCGTCGCCGGGCGGGGTCGCATGGTCGGACAGGATGGTGTCAGCGGCCTGCGGGTCGGCAGCGATCGCCTGCTTCGCCGCCTCCAGCGTGTCGGCAGGCAGCAGGTGCGTCGCAAGGCCCAGCGCCAGCATCTCGCTGCCGTCCAGCCGTGCGCCGGTCAGCGCCAGATACTGGCCGATCCGGCCGGGCAGGCGCGACAGATACCAGCCGCCGCCGACATCGGGGAACAGCCCGATCGCGGTTTCCGGCATCGCGAAGCGGGTGTTCTCGGTCGCGACCCGCATCTTGCACGGCTGCGAGATACCGACACCGCCGCCCATCGTCACCCCGTCCATGAAGGCGATGGTCGGCTTGGCATAGGTGAACAGCCGGTGGTTCAGCCGATATTCGGTCGCGAAGAAGGCGCGCGCATCCGCCCCGTCCGCCGCGCTGCTTTCGGCGATCATGCGGATGTCGCCGCCGGCACAGAAACCGCGCCCTTCGGCATGGTCGATCGCGATCGCGTGGACCGCCGGGTCCTCGCGCCACACCTCCAGCGCAGCGAGCATCGCGTCGCACATTTCGTGGTTGAGCGCGTGCAGCGCCTTGGGTCGGTTCAGGCGGATGCGGCCGACATGGTTGTCGACGAACGTGTCGATCATGCCAGATCCTCCCCGCCCGCGGGGAGGAGCTTCATCGTACCAGCTCCCGTCCCACGATCATCCGCATCACCTGGTTCGTGCCTTCCAGGATCGAATGCACCCGCAGGTCGCGCCAGAAGCGTTCGATCGGATAGTCCATCAGATATCCGTAGCCGCCGTGCAGCTGCAGCGCACGGTCGACGATGCTCGACCCGTTGTCGGTCGCCAGCCGCTTGGCCATCGCAGAGAAGCGCGACTTGTCGGGCGCGTTGTTGGTGACCTTCGCCGCGGCGAGGTAGAGCAGCGCGCGCGCCGCCTCCAGGTCGGTGGCCATGTCGGCCAGCGTGAACTGCG
>CAJYRU010000086.1 GCA_913777295.1 uncultured Sphingomonas sp.
CGCGGCCATTACGGTCCGAACAATGCGGTGCTGGTGCTGGCCGGCGACATCGACGCCAAGGAAGCGCGCCCGCTGGTCGAGAAATATTTCGGCAAGATCGCGAAGGGGCCGGAATCGGTCCTGCCGACCATCACCGTGCCGACCCTCGCCGCGCCGGTGCGCGAGGTAATGAAGGACAATGTCGCCGCGACGATGATCATGAAGGTCTGGCCGGTGCCGGGCCTGAACGATCCCGACGCCCCGGCGCTGGACGTGGCGATGAGCGCGTTCGGCGGCCTGGCCTCGTCGCGGCTCGACAATGAGCTGGTCAAGAAGGACAAGCTGGCGGTGCAGGTGTCGGCCGGCGTCCAGTCGCTGGCGCAGGCCGGGATGCTGATCGTCCGTGCGATCGTCCGCCCCGGCGTCGATGCGAAGGTCGTCGAGGCGAAGCTGGACCAGATGATCGCCGATTATCTGCGCACCGGCCCGACCGCCGACGAAGTCGCCCGCGTCGCCACGACGCAGGTATCCAGCACGATCGGCGGGCTGGAATCGGTCGGCGGTTTCGGTGGCAAGGCGGTGACGCTGGCATCGGGGCAGCTGTATTCGAACGATCCGGGCTTCTATAAGAAGGAGCTGAACGCGCTGGCGACGATGACGCCGGACCGGGCGCGTGCCGCCGCACAGAAGTGGATGTCGCGTCCGGCGTATACCCTGATCGTCGAAAACGGCGCGCGCGAGGGGTATGAGGAGGCGAAGGCGGTTGCTGCGGCACCCGCAGCGCCGGCCGCCGAAGTGCCGTTCAAGGGCACGCGCGGCGCCATGCCGGGCGTCGCCGACAGCGGTGCCGCGCTGCAGTTCCCCAAGATCACTCACAGCCGCCTGTCGAACGGCATGGAACTGGTCTATGCCCAGCGGACCGCCGTACCGGTGACGCAGGTATCGATGGTGTTCGACGCCGGCACCGCTGCCGATGTGGCGGGCAAGCTCGGCACCGCCGGCATGACGCTCGCGCTGATCGACGAAGGCACCACCACCCGCAATTCGATCGCGATGGCGGAGGCCAAGGAAAAGCTCGGCATGAGCATGTCGGGCGGCAATTCGCCCGACCAGACGACGATCGGCTTCGAAGTGCCCAGCGCCAACCTGAACAGCGCGACCGAATTGTTCGCCGACGTGCTGCGCAACCCGGCGTTCGACGCGAACGAGCTGGAGCGCGTGCGCGGGCAGGTGCTGGCGCAGATCGGGCAGCAGCGGACCAACCCGCAGGGGCTGGCCGACATGACGCTGCCGCCGCTGCTCTATGGCGCGAACAGCCCCTATGCGAAGCTGGCGGCTGGCGTGGGCGATCCGGCGGCGGTCATGGCGATGAAGCGCGACGATCTGATCGCATGGCGGGGCGCCTGGCTGCGTCCGGACAAGGCGAAGCTGTTCGTCGTTTCCGACCGTCCGCTGGCCGAAGTGCAGGCGGCGCTCAACGCCTCGCTCGGCAACTGGCAGGCGACGGGTGCTGCCGGCACCAAGAGCTTCCCGGCACAGCGCGCGGCCACCAGCCCGAAGATCGTGCTGGTCGACCGGCCCAATTCGCCGCAGTCGCTGATCGTCGCCGGACAGATGACGCCGGTGCAGGCAAAGTCGGACACGCTGGCGGCGACCACCGCCAACACCGTGCTGGGGTCGGGCTTCCTCAGCCGCATCAACATGGACCTGCGTGAAGCCAAGCATTGGTCGTACGGCGCGCGCGGCGGGTTCCAGCTGATGCAGAACGCCGTTCCCTATGTCATCAACGCGCCGGTGCAGGCCGACAAGACCGGCCCGGCGATCGCGTCGCTGCGTGAACAGATCAACGGCTTCCTGGGGCCGAACGGGGTGACCCCGGTCGAATTCCGCCGCACGATCGATGGCGAGACGCGACAGCTGGCCGGGACCTATGAAACGTCGGGCGCGGTGCTGGCCGCGATGCGGAATAACGACTTCCTCGGCCGTCCGGACGATTATCAGGCGACCCTGCCGCAAAAATATCGTGCGCTGACCACGACCCAGCTTGACGCTGCGGCACGCGCGGCAATCGACCCCAATCGCTTCGTCTATGTGGTCGTCGGCGATGCGAAGGTCGTCCGCCCGCAGCTTGACGGGCTGGGCCTGCCGGTGGAGGTGGTGTCGGCAACGCCGCCGTCCGCCCCGGTCGCGGCGAAGTAAGGAGAGCGAACATGGCGAATGTCGATGGCAGCTGGAACACGATCACCAAGTCGCCGATGGGCGACCAGCAGGCGACGCTGAACGTGAAGAGCGACGGTTCGACCTTCACCGGAACCTATTCCGGGGCGATGGGATCGACCGAGATCACCGACGGCAAGATCGATGGCGACAAGCTGAGCTGGAAGGTGTCGATCGTCGTGCCGATGCCGATGACGCTCGACTGCGAAGCCACGGTCGATGGCGACACCATTTCCGGCACGGTCGGGGCGGGGGCGTTCGGCAGCTTCCCGATGGCGGGCAACCGCGTCGGCTGATCCGCGGTGACGTGACCGGAACGGCCCGTCCGCACAGGTTGCGGGCGGGCCGTTCTGTGTCCTGGCCCCTTCGCCGACCGACCGTTGGCCGGATCGCCGGGCGTACCTCGCCTACTACGCTTGTTCCGCCTTCCCGCCGGCGCATCCCGGTTTGCGCTGCCACGAAGCGAGACGCGAGCGTCCTCCACCGCGCGAATCGCCGATGCGGCGCGAGCCACCCTTCCGCTTCGCTGCCATTCTCGCTTCAGCAGGCGGGGCGTGCCCGCGCACAGCCGGCGGTCCGGGACGCCAATAGCGGCATATTTCTATTGCGGCGCAGCGGTGCGCGAAGGGCGGTCTCAGCACTGTCGCCCAGCCGGTGCCACCGCTTGAGAGCAGGCTGCCGGAGGGGGCGCCTGACCCGTTCGGTCCGGCAGATTCCGCGTGGTCGCTTGCACTTCCTCTGCATCCCCGGTCGTCCGAATCACTGCCTCGACGCCCTGTGTAAGAGATCGTGCCGGCAATCGCCGGGCGCCGCTTGCCCCGCCGCCGTTCCCATGTCGCCACAATGTCACCATGGTCCGGGCGGGTGCGCCATGGTTCGTTCATCGAAGCGACAGATACCGTTGCCCTGGAGCAACAGTATCCGATTTCATGCGCTCGATGCTGCAATGCGATGCAACAACTCCCGCGTTTTCGGGTTCAGAGGGGCCACGGATAAACCGGCGCGCGTTCGATGCCGGGACCGTAAACGCTGATGAGGTTTTGTATGCGTAAGCTTTTCACCGTCGCCGCCGCCGCGGTCGCCTTCGTCGCAGCGCCTGCCTTTGCGCAGGACATGTCGACCACGTCGCAGGACACGACGACGACCGAACCGGCGCCCGCCGTGACCGCGCCCGATGGCACCCGCGGCTTCGGCTTCGAACCCTATGTCGCCGTGATGGGCGGCTGGGAGCAGTTCGACTCCGAGCGTACCAAGGCCGGCATCCCGCAGGTCGCGCGTAACGACAAACTCAACGGCGCTCTCGTCGAAGGCATTGTCGGCTTCAATGTGCCGCTGGGTCCGGTGTTCGTCGGTGCCGAAGGCAGCGTCTCGAAGGGCGTGTCGGGTGACATCGATTGGGATTACGGCGCAGCCGGCCGTTTCGGCGTCCGCGCCGGTGACTCGGGTCTGATCTACGGCAAGGTCGGCTATCGCTGGGTCAATTTCGACCGGTTCGGCAATGACAGCCGCGACTATCACGAAATGACCTATGGCGCCGGTTTCGAAGTCGGCCCGAAGGACATCGGCCTGGGCGGCATCACCGGCAACTCGGGCGTGCGCCTGCGCGGTGAAGTGTCGACCTTCGGTTCGGCCCACAGCTTCCGTCCGATGCTGGGTCTGACGACCCACTTCTAAGCATCGTGCGAGTTCGGGTGGGTCCGGCGTATCGGGACCCACCCCTGTAATTGCGTATCACGAAAGGCTCCGGACGGGATCGTCCGGGGCCTTTTGTTTTGGGCGGTTGCGTGGATTGGCTGGAACGGCTCAAATGGCCGTGAGGAAGGGGAAAGCATGACAGGTTTTGCGGCATTGCTGTTGGCGGTTGCGCCACCGTCCTATTTCCCGCCGCCGGATGCGGTAGCGCTTGCGGGCTGTCCGTCGATCATTGCTGTCGGATCAGGCGGGCGGCTCGACCGAAGCCGCGAATGGCTGGAACGGGAACTGGCCGCGACGGGAGAGGCGTCACTTTACGCGCTTGCCCGGACCGGTAACGCTGACGCCGTTCGCTTCGTTTGGGTGCCGAGCTTCCATCCTACGATCAAGGTACGGATCGAGGGGCTGGCATCGGCCGCACCCCGGTTAATCGCAGAGCGGGGGACGGAGCGCGGCGGACACGGATCGGCCGGCGTGGGTGCCAAGGTAGACCGGCGGCTGACGCCGGACGAGGTGACGGCGATTCGCCCGTTGCTGGACGCAAGGGCATTGTTCGCTCCGCAACCACGTGGTGCCATGGCCATGCTGGATGGTGCGCAGTGGTTGGTCGAACGTGCCGTTGGCCGATGCTACACGGTGGGGATCGAACACAGCCCGGAAGGGGGTGGCATCCATGCCGCCGGAGAAGCGCTGGTGCGGCTTACGGGCTGGAATGTCGACCTATACTGAACAGGCCGCCTGGCGCTAACCCGACGGCCTGTTCTCCGTAGGACCGCTGTGCCGCGGTTATTCTTCGACCGTTACTCGCCCGTTGCGGACGATCATGCCGCGCTCGGCCATTTCCTTGCGGAAATCATGTTTCGCGTCGGCGATCTCGCGACGATATTCCGCCCAGGCATCCTCGCGGCTGGCGGCATCGTCGGCGCGGGCGAGGTCCTTGCGCAGCTCGCGCTTCGCTTCCGAGATGTCGGTCTTGTAATCCAGATAATAGGGATTGTAGTCCGAATAGACCGGGACCGTGCGGCGGTCCTTGGCCAGCGAAGGCGTCGCGATGACCGCAGTGGCGGCGGCGGCGATCAACAAAGTCGTGCGGTTCATGGGGGTTCTCCCTTTGCCTGAACTTGCCGGGACATAACCCGCATCTGTCGATGGCGGTTCCTTCATCT
>CAJYRU010000087.1 GCA_913777295.1 uncultured Sphingomonas sp.
CGCAGAGCATCTTCAACACCGTCGTCGATGTCGAGAACGTCATCAACGACCTGAGCGTGACGAAGAAGCTCGACACCGGCATCGGCCGCCACACGCTGACCGGCGGCTATTATTTCAGCCAGTTCCACCAGACGCAGAACTGGAACTGGAACGACATCGTGGTGGAGGCGGTCAACCGCCCGCGCTATTTCGATGTCGTCGGGCTGAACGCGGCGGGGCAGCAGACGGTCGCGCTGACCAGGAACGGGCTGCTCAACCTGCACAGCAACCTGCAACGCTTCCGCGACGATGTGACGATCAACGCCTTCTACCTGACCGACGCATGGCAGGTGACCGACGCGCTGCGCATCGACCTGGGCGCGCGCTATCATCATGTCGCGAAGCAGGGCACGATCGCGCAGACCCGCCGCGCCAATCTCGGCGACGCGACGACGCTTGCCGACGACAATGTGCTGGTCTTCACCGGCGTCGACACGCCCTATCGCTTCAAGACCGGGCAATGGGCGTTTTCGGCGGGCGCCAATTACGAATTTGACAAGCGCGTCGCCGCCTTTGCCCGCTACAGCCGCAGCTTCCGCGTGACGCCGGAATTCGTCCAGTGGTTCGGCGGGGTGCCGGTCGAAAACCGCATCGACCTGGTCGAAGGGGGCGTGAAATATTCGACCCGGCCCTTCTCCGCCTTCGTCACGCTCTTCTACAACAAATTCCCCAACATCGCCTTTCAGACGATCGTCGCCGGACCCAATGGACAGGCGCAGACGATCAACCAGACGGCGGCGGCGGAATCGAAGGGGATCGAGGTCGAATTGTCGCTGCGCCCGGTCGATGTCTTCGAACTGGCGGCCAGCGGCAATTACCAGAAGATCAACTATACCAGCTTCGCCGGACAGGATGCGAACGGGGCATTCGATTTCAGCGGCAACCAGATCGTGCGCCAGCCGCAAGTGCAATTCTCGATCCGTCCGACGCTGCATCTGCTCGACGACCGGGTGAACGTGTTCGGCGAGGCCGCCTATACCGGCAAACGCTATGTCGACGTCGCCAACACCATTGTCCTGCCGAACTATACCGAGGTACGCCTCGGCGCGAACTGGAAGATCAGCGACGCACTGCAGGCGCAGGTCGTTGCCACCAACCTGTTCAACGAAGTCGGCCTGACCGAAGGCAATCCGCGTGCCGGATCGATCATCGGGGTACAGGAAACCGCGTTCCAGGGCCGCCCGATCTTTGGCCGCCGCGTCCGCGCCAGCCTGACCTTCACCTTCTGATGCGTGCGCAGCTGGGCATGATCGTCGGGGTCGCGGCACTGATCGCGGCAACCCCGGCGCTGGGACAGGCATGGCAGACGGTGACGTCCCCCGACGGCCGGATCGCGGTCGATCTCGCGGTCGACAAGGGCGAGGCGGTGTACCGCGCGCGCTATGACGGCAAACCGATCCTCGACCGCTCGCGGCTGGGTTTCCGGTTCAGGGATGCACCGCCGCTCGACGCCGGACTGACGCTGGTCGCCAGCCGCCTGACCGCGCTCGACCGACCCTGGACCCAGCCCTGGGGCGAGCGGCGGCAGATGCGCGAGCGGTATCGCGGGCTGGTCGCGACCCTCGCCGCTGACGATGGCCGCAGGCTGGGCGTCGAGTTCCGGGTGTTCGACGATGGCTTCGGTTTTCGTTACACGCTGCCCGGCATCGCGCAGCAGCCTTTGGTCGTGATCGACGAGGCGACCGAATTCCACTTCGCGCAGAATTACCGCGCCTGGTCGATTCCGGCGTATCGCGAGAAATATAGCGAGTATGAATATAGCCGATCGGCGTTGTCGGCGATCCAGACCGCCCAGACCCCGCTGACGCTGGAGGGGGACGGCGTGGCCATGGCGGTGCATGAGGCGGCGCTGGTCGACTTCCCGTCGATGAACCTGCGGATGCCCGACGAGAACAGCCGCACGCTGAAGGCCGACCTGTCGCCCTGGTCCAATGGTGACCGGGCGCGGACGCACGGCGGGGCGGTGACGCCGTGGCGGGTGGTGATGGTCGCCCCCGACGCCGCGCATCTGGCGGATTCGACCATCGTCCTGAACCTCAACGAACCCAATCGGCTGGGCGACGTGTCGTGGGTGAAGCCGGAAAAATATATTGGCATCTTCTGGGCGATGCACACCGGGCTGCTGACATGGGAGCCGGGGCCGAAGCTAGGCGCGACCACCGAACGCGCCAAATCCTATATCGACTGGGCCGCGAAGCACGGCATTCCGGGCGTGCTGGTCGAAGGATGGAATGTCGGTTGGGACGTGCCCGAATGGTGGAAGAACGGCCGATCGCGCTTCGTCCTCGACCGCGCCCAGCCCGCCTTCGACATGGCCGAGGTGTCCACCTATGCCCACGCGAAGGGTGTCGACCTGATCGGGCATCACGAAACGGGCGGTCAGGTGGAGGACTATCTGCGCCAGCTCGAACCCGCACTCGACTATTACGACCGCTACGGCGTGCGCTCGATCAAGCTCGGCTATGTCGGCACGCGGCTGAACGAGACCGAATGGCCCGACAGCCAATATGCGGTGCAGAGCCTGCAACGAGTGGTGGAAGCGGCGGCGCGGCATCGCATCGCCATCTTCCCGCACGAACCGGTCAAGGACACCGGGCTGCGCCGCACCTGGCCCAATCTGATGAGCCGGGAAGGCGCGCGCGGCCAGGAATATAATGGTGGCAGCCCGGACGGCGGCAATGCGCCCGATCATACCACCATCCTGCCGTTCACCCGGCTGCTGTCGGGACCGTTCGATTATACGCCGGGCGTCGTCCGGTTCGATTATCGCGCTACCCGGCCGGACAATCGCGTGCCCTCGACAATCGCCAACCAGTTGGCGCTGTACGTCGTGCTGTACAGCCCGGTGCAGATGGCGGTCGACCTGCCCGAACATTATGACGACCATGCCGATGCGTTCCGCTTCATCCGCGACGTGCCGATCGATTGGGAGGAAAGCCGCACGCTGCAGGGCAGTATCGGCGACTATGCCGTCGTCGCGCGGCGCGATCGGAACAGTGCCGACTGGTATCTCGGCGCGATCACCAACGACGATGCGCGGACGCTGACCGTGCCGCTCGACTTCCTCGAAGCCGGCGCGCGGTACGAGGCGACGATCTATGCCGATGGTCCCGGCGCCGACTGGCGTACCGCGCCGGAACGGCTGGCGATCCGGACGCAGACGGTGACCGCTGCCGACCGCCTGTCGATCGACCTAGCGCGGGGCGGCGGGCAGGCGATCCGCTTCCGCAAGCGGTAGCCGTTGGTGCGGGGCGCTGATCCCCGACGCGCGACACCCTAGCGGAACTGGTAGCTGGCGCGCAGCAGCACGTTGCGCGGGGTGCCGGGCATCGCCAGCGACCGCCAATAGATCCGGTCGGCCAAGTTCGACACCGCAATCGTCAGGCTGACGTTGCCCAGCGTATAGCCGGCGGCGGCGTCGAACCGGTCATAGCCCTTCAGCAGGACGGTGTTGGGCAGGTTGGTCCACTGATCGCCGACATGGGTCACGCCGGCTTCCACATACAGTGCCCTGTCCGGCACGTACCGCACGAACAGGTTGCCGGTGTCGCGCGCGGTATTTGGCAGATACTGGCCGACATTGGTCGGGACTGTCACATCCTGCCGCACGGTCGATTCGATATGGCTGACCCCACGCGTACGAACCACGACCGGGTGATCCGACCGATCATGCTGAACTCCGCGCCGATCGAGCGCTGTCGCTCCTGGATCGCCCAGGTGAACGGCTCCAGATCGGGATTGGGGCGATAGCGGATGTTGCTGCGCTGCAGGTCGAAGATCGAGAATTGCGTGCTGAGCCACGCGTTCAACCAGTCGCTCTTGATCCCGGCCTCGACCTGTTCCTGATAGTGCGGCTCGTCGTCGAACACGGCACTGCTGCCCACCGCGACTGACAACAGGCCGCGCCCGCCATAGGGCGCGAAACTCTTGTTGTACGACGCATAGACGCTATGCGCCTCGACCGGTTGCCACACGATGCCGGCACTGGGGCTGAGCGTGTCGTCGCGATAGCTGCGCTGCCGGTTCGCGGCGCCTTCGGCCAGCCGCAGGTTGGTCGACTGGAACCGATACCAGTCATATCGCAGGCCCAGTACCAGCTTCACCTGCGGGATCAGCGTCATCACGTCCTGTGCGAACACGCTGTGCGATTCCGCCTGGTGGTGATTATGCTGCGACGGGCCGCGACGCGGCCTGGTCGCGCGGTCGTTGAAGCAATCCGCCGGGTCGAACGGATCGACATAGCCGCACAGCGACGTTCCCGAACAGCTGCTGTTGGGGTTGCTGAACAGGCGCGGCTGCCGATCCTCCCATGCCAAATCGACTGCGACCAGCAACTTGTGTCGCACGCCGCGCGTAGCCATTTCGCCGGTCAGTTCGACGACATTGAACAGCGTCCGGTTCGACGTTTCCTGCCACGCATAGGAGGATTGCCGGACATGTCCGTTCCACCGACAGCTGGCGTTGGCCAGCGTCCGCCCGGCCGGGCTGCACCACGTCCCGCCGAAGAAATGGTCAAAATTCTGTTCGGCCGACCGGCTGCTCACCGCCCAGCGCAGGGACTAGTCCGGCGCGAAGCGCCATTGCAGTTCGGACCGGGCGACGTTCAGGATGTCGTCGACATAATCGCCCTTTTGCGCGAACCCCGTCCGGATCGAGGTTCCAGCGGGCAGGGCGTCGAACGCCGGGCCGCGATCGGGCACCCGTTCCAGCCGGTCATGAGTGTACTGCCCGGTCCAACTGAGCGTGTCGCCGCGGCGAAAGGTGACGCTGGGCGACAGCATCACGATCCGGTTGGTGATGCCCCGGCGGAAACTGTCGCTGTCACCGGCTTCGCCGGCCAGGCGCAGCGCAAGCTGATCGGTCGCCACCGTGTTGATGTCGAGTGTCGCGCCGACATTGTCGAAGCTGCCGGCATAGGCGCTGACGATGCTGGGCGAGACGAAATTGGCCGATTTGCTGACCATGTTGACGATGCCGCCGCCTGCGCTGCGCCCATAGAGCAGCGATGCCGGCCCCTTCAAAATCTCGATCCGTTCGATATTGGCGGCGCTGCGCCGCACCTGCCCGCTTTCGCGCACGCCGTCGCGAAAGATGTCGTTGCCGTCCGCGCTGAACCCGCGGATCATGATGCCATCGCCGCGCATGTCATATTGGGTGGTGACGCCCGGTGTACCGGACAGCATCACGCTCACGTCGTTCATGCCGTACAGCTTGTACTTGGCGACATCGATCGTATCGATCGTCTGCGGCGTATCCTTCACGCTTTCGCCGTTCCGCGTGACGTCCGACGTCCTGTACCCCACATAGCCCCGGGTCGGATCGACCTCGCTCCTGCCAACGACGACGATCGTGTCCTGTACGGCGGCCTCCTCCGCCGGGGCGGCCGTCGGCGCGACCGGCGGCTGTTTCGGCGTCTGGGCATGTACGGCAGGCACGACGGCGGTCAACGCCGCCATCGATGATCGCAGGAAGCGGAGCGCCCGCCGATTACGCGCGTAATCGGAACTATCCACGGTAATTTCACCCCCACCGGCCAACAGACGGCGGGGCCTTTATGTGTCCATTTCTGCAAATGCAAGTAAGTCGCATTAGCGATATCTGAGAGTGCCATGTCGACCGTTTCGCGCGGGCGGGATCGCCCGCAACCGCTAAGCGCTGCGTTCCAAACGATATTCCAGTCCCGGCGGCTATGGAACGAGGGCGCTCCATTCCAGCCCGAACCGCGCGAGATATTTGCGCAGGCGATCGGCGTCGTTGGCTGATGTGCGGCGTGCGCGCGATGCGGCGAACAGGATCCGGCCCGCCTCCGACAGCGACCGGCTGCCGCGACAGGTCTGAACGACCTCGGCCAGCTGGACCCGATCGAACGGGTCGATCCCCGCAAGCGCCTCCGCGGAAAGGACCTCCGTCAGGATGCCTGCCCCGTCGTCCCGCTGCCCGCCCCACAGCCGTCGAAGCCGGGCTATCTCGCCCTCGACGCCCGCGATGTCGATCCGGCCCTTGGGACTGAGCGTCGCCATCCGCGTGACGCTGGCCGCCAAGTCACGGAAATTGCCGGGCCAGGTGGCATCGGGGCCGGTGGCAAATGTCAGATAGCGCTGGCGAGCTTCCTTGTTGAAGGTCGCGCGGTCCCCTTCGCGTTCGGCGAACCGATCGAGTTCATAGTCGAGGTTCGGCGCAATATCCTCCCGCCGATCCGCTAGCCCCGGCAGGCGAAACGTCCACAGGTTCAACCGCGCATAGAGGTCGTCGCGAAACCCGCCTGCCGCCACGGCTTCGCCCAGGTCGCGGTTCGTGCCGGCGATCAGCTGGAAATCGGACGCTGCTTCCTTGTCCGATCCTACCGGCAGGAACCGCTTGTCCTCGATCGCGCGCAGGACCATCGCCTGTTCGTCCGGGCCGAGTTCGCCGATTTCGTCGAGGAACAACATGCCTTTGTCCGCCGAGCGCAACAGCCCCGGCCGGTCCGCGACCGCACCGGTAAAGGCGCCCTTGCGGTGACCGAACAGCGTCGACATCGCGCCGTCCCCCTTCAACGTCGCGCAGTTCACCTCGACGAACGTGCCGGCGATCTGGTGCTTCAATCGCTTGAGTTCATAGATCCGGCGCGCCAGCTGGCTCTTGCCCGCGCCGGTCGGTCCCATCAGCAGGATCGGTGCCTTGGACCGAATCTCCACACGTTCGATCTCGTCGATCATCCGGTTGAAGGCAGGGCTTTGCGTGGCGATGCCGGATTTGAGGAACGACGTGCTTTCCCGCGTCGCGACCGCGAAGCGCGTGGCGATGCTGTCATAGCGCGACAGGTCGAGGTCGATGATGTTCCAGCTGCCCGCCGCATCCCCCGGCGATCCGCGGCGCGGCTGGGTCTGGAGCAGCCGCGCGGGCAGGTAGCGCGCCTCGGTCAGCAGGAAGAGGCAGATCTGCGCGACATGGGTGCCGGTGGTGATGTGGACCAGATAGTCCTCGGCCTCCGGATCGAACGGCTCGGCCCGCGCGAAATCGAGGAGCTTGCCGTAGACTTCCTCGAAATCCCACGGGTCGGTGAAGTCCAGGATGCGTTGGTGGATGGTGGTTTCGGGGGAGGTGGCGGCAACATCCTGCGCAACATAATCCGCCAGCCGCTGGTGGGCGGTGCCGTGGATCAGGATCAGCCGGTCGACCCGCAGGTCGGGGTGCATCGCCAGGCCGACGGTCGGACGCCACTTGTTCCAGCGCGTGGGGCCGAACTTGCCCGCATCGAGCGTCGATCCGAGGAAGCCGATCACGGTGAGGGGTTTCATCACGATACGATAGGATAAAATCCTATCTGTGGATATAGTACGTAGCCACAATTCTCTTCTGGCAGTTTGCGGCCTCAATCGGCCCGATCCAAAATATAACCTATATATCTCAGTTATATATGGCCATGTCGGTGACTATGTCCTCCGACTTGGCACGGCTCCTGCGATATGGATTTCGTCGGACGGGGCGGTCGAACACCCGATCCGGCACCTAGCGGACGGGGCAACCGGAATGGGCCGGTTGCCCCGGAACGGCATCGACA
Organism: uncultured Sphingomonas sp.; assembly: GCA_913777295.1. Taxonomy (GTDB): domain Bacteria; phylum Pseudomonadota; class Alphaproteobacteria; order Sphingomonadales; family Sphingomonadaceae; genus Sphingomonas. The sequence continues at coordinate 7,583 of CAJYRU010000087.1, forward strand.
GGGCGTAGCTCAGCCTGCGCAGAGCGCCCGCCTTGGGAGCGGGAGGTCGCAGGTTCGAATCCTGCCGCCCTGACCGGAGAAGGCGTTGAAGGATGTCTGGCAAAAGGGGCCGTGCGCCGCTTCGCCAACCCCCTCGTCGCCGCGCCGATCGATCGCGACACGAAATACCAGAAGGAGGTCGCAGATGACCGAGGCAATGTTCGAGTATCAGCATGTCGATGGCGGCGTGCCGATCAAGATGTGGACCCGGGGCGTCCCGGTCGAGGAGGGCGCGCGGGCGCAACTGGCACGGGCGGCGCAGATGCCGTTCGTGTTCCGGCACGTCGCGGCGATGCCCGACGTGCATGTCGGCATCGGCGCCACCGTGGGATCGGTGATCCCGACCAGGGGCGCGGTGATTCCTGCGGCGGTCGGTGTCGACATCGGGTGCGGCATGATGGCGGCGCGCACGTCGTTGCTGGCCAGCGACCTGCCCGACCATCTGGAGCATATCCGCACGGCGATCGAACAGGCGGTGCCGCATGGCCGGTCGGTCGGGCGCGGCCGGCGCGACCATGGGGCGTGGGGCGACCCGCCCCCGGCGATCGTCGAGGCGTGGGCGACGCTGGTCCAGCGGTTCGACCGGCTGTGCGAGAAGCATCCGCGGCTGAAGAACACGAACAACCTCGTCCATCTGGGGACGCTGGGCACCGGCAACCACTTCATCGAACTGTGCCTCGACGAGGCGCAGCGGGTGTGGGTGATGCTGCATTCGGGATCGCGCGGCGTCGGCAATGCGATCGGCACGTTCTTCATCGAACTGGCCCGAAAGGACATGCGCAAATGGCACATCAACCTGCCCGACGAGGACCTGGCCTATTTCCCCGAAGGCACCGATCATTTCGACGATTATGTCGAGGCGGTCGGCTGGGCACAGGATTTCGCGGCGCTCAACCGGCGTATGATGATGACCAACGTCATCCGCGCGCTGCGGCAGGAGATCGCCAAGCCGTTCGAGGCCGAGCTGGAGGCGGTGAACTGTCACCACAATTATGTCCAGCGCGAGCGGCATTTCGGGGAAAGCGTGCTGGTCACCCGCAAGGGCGCGGTACGCGCGGCCAAGGGGGTGATGGGGATCATCCCCGGATCGATGGGCGCGAAGTCGTTCATCGTGCGCGGGCTGGGCAATGCGGAATCGTTCGACAGCTGCAGCCATGGCGCCGGGCGGGTGATGTCGCGCACCGCCGCCAAGAAGCTGGTCACGCTGGACGAACATATCGCCGACACGGCGGGCGTCGAATGCCGCAAGGACGAAGGCGTGATCGACGAAACGCCCAAGGCCTACAAGCCGATCGAAGCCGTGATGGCCGCGCAGGCCGACCTGGTCGAGATCGTCCACACCCTGAAACAGGTGGTGTGCGTAAAGGGGTGATGCCACGCGGCATTCCCCCGGCGCGCACCGCCGAACCCCCTGGAACCGATGATGACCATGACCGACGCCATTCCCGCCGCCGTTCGGGCGGAGATCGACACCCGGCTGGCCGCGATCGAGGCGCAGCACGATGTGCGCCTGGTGCTGGCCGTCGAATCCGGGTCGCGCGGCTGGGGCTTTCCCTCGCCCGACAGCGATTACGACGTGCGGTTCGTCTATGTCCGGCCGCGCGACTGGTATCTGTCGCTGGTGCCGGGGCGCGACGTGATCGAGACGGTGATCGAGGACGAGATCGACCTGAACGGCTGGGACGTGCGCAAGGCGCTGGGGCTGTTGCTCCGGTCGAACGCGGTCGTCAGCGAATGGATCGAATCGCCGATCCGCTATCGCCCCGCCGATCCGTTCGTCGCCCGGCTGGCGGCGCTGGCCGATGCGGTGCTGAACCCGGCGGCGATCGCCCATCATTATGCCCGCGCGGGCCAGCTGGCGGCGGCGCGCTGGCTGGACGGGGACGATGCCGTGCCGGTGAAGAAATATTTCTATGCACTGCGCCCGGCACTGGCGATCCGCGCCGTGCGGCTGAACCCGTCGGTGCGTCCGCCGATGAACCTGCAGGCGTTGATCGCGGCGAGCGACCTGTCACCCGTGCTGGTCGAGCAGATCGACCAGCTGGTCGCGGCAAAGGCCCGTACCAACGAACGCGCCAACGGCACCCGCCTGCCCGACATCGACGCGCTGATCCGCAGCGAGATCGATCGCGCGGGCACCTTGCCGGTGCGCAAGGTCCGCGAGGACTTTGTCGCGCAGGCCGACGCATTGTTTCTGGAGCTGGTGAACGCATGATCGACATCGACGGATCGCAGGGGGAGGGCGGGGGACAGATCGTGCGCAATGCGTGCGCGCTGTCGCTCATCACCGGACAGCCGTTTCGCATCACCGACGTGCGGGGCGGGCGGACGAAGCCGGGTCTGATGCGCCAGCATGTGACGGCGATCGAGGCGGCGTGCCGGATCGGCGCGGCAACCTGCGACGGGCTGTCCGTGGGATCGTCGGCCATTACCTTCACGCCCGGCCGCGTCACTGCCGGCGACTATCACTTCGCGATCGGCGGCGCGGGCAGTACCGGGCTGGTGTTGCAGACGGTGCTGATGCCGTTGCTGCTGGCCGATGGCCCGTCGCGGCTGGTGCTGGAGGGGGGCACCCACAACATGCTGGCGCCGCCGTTCGAGTTCATCGCGCGGACGTTCGCGCCGGTCGTCCGCCGGATGGGGGCAGGGATCGACCTGCGCCTGGTGCGGCATGGCTTCTATCCGCGCGGCGGGGGCCGGATCGAGGTCGCGCTGACGCCCGGACCACTGACCCCGGTCGACTGCACGACGCGCGGCGAATGCCGGTCGGTCACGGCGACGGCGCTGATCGCCGGGCTGGCCACCGACATCGCCGTGCGCGAGATCGCCGCGGCGCGCACGCGCCTGCCCGACTGGCCGGAGGCGGCGTTCGCGGTGCGGCAGCTTCCCGACGAACAGGGGCCGGGCAATATCCTGCTGCTCGAAGCGGCGTTCGAGGAGGTGACCGAGGTGGTCGCCGGGTTCGGCCGGCTGGGCGTGACGGCGCAGTCGCTGGCCCGGTCGGCGGCGCAGCGGATGGCGGGATTCATCGCGTCGGACGCATTTGCCGGTCCCTATCTGGCCGATCAGCTGCTGCTGCCCTTTGCCGTGGCGGGCGGGGGCAGCTTCACCACGGTGAAGCCCAGCCTGCACGCACGCACCGCCGCCGCCATCATCGAACGCTTTACCGGGCAGCGCTGGGTGTTCGAGCGGCAGGCAAGCGGCGCGCATCTGGTGCGGCGCGCCTGACCGGGCGGGGTCAGGCGTCGGGCCGCCGGCCATAGCGCCGGGCGAGCGCGGCGCAGACCATCAGCTGCAGCTGGTGGAACAGCATCAGCGGCAGGACGATCAGGCCGACCGCGCTTGCCGGGAACAGGATGTTGGCCATTGGCAACCCGCTGGCCATGCTCTTCTTCGACCCGCAGAACACGATCGCGATCTCGTCCTCGCGCGAAAAGTGCAGCAGGCGGCTGGCGGTGGTGGTGATGGCCAGCACGACCGCCAGCAGCGCGGCATCGAGCAGCAGGACGAGCATCAGGCTCTGCGGCGTCACCCTGTTCCAGATGCCGGCGACGACGCCGGCGCTGAACGCCGAATAGACGACCAGCAGGATCGATCCGCGATCGACCAGCATGGTCAGCGTCCGGTGACGCTCCAGCCAGTGGCCGAGCCACGGGCGCGCCGCCTGGCCGATCACGAACGGCAACAGGATCTGGAGCGCGATGTCGCCGATCGCGTCCAGCGACAGGGTCCCCGCCGTGCCGGCGCGCAGGAACAGCGTCGCCAGCAACGGGGTGACGACCACGCCCGCCAGGTTCGACAGCGACGCACAGCACAGGGCGGCAGGCACATTGCCGCGCGCGATCGAGGTAAAGGCGATCGACGACTGCACCGTCGAGGGCAGCAGGCATAGGAACATCAGCCCGGTGACCAGTCCGTCGTCCACATGACCCGCGACCAGTGCGGTGATCGCCAGGCCGATCAGCGGGAAAAGCAGGAACGTCGTAACGAACACCAGGGTCTGCAGCCGCCAGTGCAGGATTCCCGCCCAGATCGCCTGGCGCGAAATGCGCGCGCCATAGAGGAAGAACAGCAGCGCGATCGCGGCATGGACCACGATGTCGAGGATGTCCTGCCCTACCCCGCGCGCCGGCAGGATCGCGGCGACCGCCACCATGCCGAGGATCGCGAGGATATAGGTGTCGATCCGCAGCCGACGCAGGAAATGGATCATCATCGTTGCTCCGGTAGGACAGGCAGGGACGCCATGGACGCCCGCCGGTCAGCCCGTCAATTCGGCGCGGATGATCGCCGCGCCAGCGGCCAGTGCATGCAGCTTGCCCCGTGCGATGTCGCGGGACAGCGGCGCCATGCCGCAATTGGTGGCGGGATAGAGCTTGTCCGCATCGACGAAGCGCAACGCCCGGCGCAGCGTATCGGCGACCTGTTGTGGCGTTTCGACGGTATCGGTCGCGACGTCGATCGCGCCGACCATCACCTTTTTCCCCCGGATCAGTTCGATCAGGTCCATCGGCACCCGCGCGTTCTGGCATTCCAGCGAAATGATGTCGATCGCCGACTTCTGCAGGTTGGGAAAGGTCTGCTCATATTGCCGCCATTCGGCACCCAGCGTCTTCTTCCAGTCGGTATTGGCCTTGATGCCATAGCCATAGCAGATGTGGACCGCGGTCTCGGCCGTCAGCCCCCGGGCCGCGCGTTCCAGCGTGGCGATGCCCCAGTCATTGGCTTCGTCGAAGAAGACGTTGAACGCCGGTTCGTCGAACTGGATGATGTCGACGCCCGCCGCCTCCAGCGCGCGCGCTTCGTCGTTCAGGATGCAGGCGAATTCCCACGCCAGCTTCTGGCGGCTGCGGTAGTAGGCATCGTACAGCGTATCGATCATCGTCATCGGCCCGGGCAGCGTCCATTTGATCGGCCGGTCGGTCTGCGCGCGCAGGAACCGCGCATCGTCGACGAACACCGATCGCGGGCGCGACACAGGTCCGACGACGGTCGGCACGCTGGCGTCGTAGCGGTTGCGGATGCGGACCGTCTCGCGGCGTTCGAAATCGACGCCGTCCAGATGTTCGATGAAGGTCGTCACGAAATGCTGGCGCGTCTGTTCGCCGTCGCCCAGGATATGGATGCCCGCCTGCCTTTGGTCATCGACCGCGAGGCGCAGCGCATCCCGTTTCCCAGCGGCCAGTTCCTCGCCCGCCAGCTTCCACGGCGACCACAGGGTTTCGGGCTGGGCGAGCCAGGTGGGCTTGGGCAGGCTGCCCGCGGTGGTCGTCGGCAACAGGGTCGTCATGGTGCGGATGCTTTCGGGAAGAGGGGAGGTCACAGGCCGCAGCTCGCGGACCAGCGTTGCAGGGCGGCGCCGTGCGGCCGGATGAAATGTTCCTCGACGAACCTGCCCTGTTCGACCGCCAGCCGGCTGCGTTCCTCGCGGTCATAGACGATGCGGGTCAGCGAATAGTCCTGACAGGTCAGGCTCGGGCGGTAGCGTTCCGCCGCCACCGAATTGGCGTTGTAGATTTCGGGGCGATAGATTTTCTGAAACGTCTCCATCGTGCTGATCGTGCTGGCGAGTTCGAGGTTGGTATAATCGCTGACCAGATCGCCGATGTGATAGAAGGCCAGCGGCGCGACACCGTGCGGCGGCATGAAATAGCGCACCTTCATCCCCATCTTCGCGAAGTAGCGGTCGGTGGCCGAGAACCGGTCGTTGCGATATTCGACGCCCAGGATCGGATGGATGTTGGCGCTCCGGTGATAGACCTCGCTGCTCGATACGCTGAGGCAGATGACCGGGGGTTTGGGGAACCGATCGCGATACGCGCGCGACCGCAGGAAATGCTTGAAGAGGTTGCCGTGCAGCTTGCCGAAATCCTCCGGCGTGCTGCCGCCCCCGGCCTGGCGATGGTCGGGCAGGACGACGCTGAAGTCGTAGTCGCGGACATAGGAGGAGAAATTGTTCCCGACCATGCCGTCGCTGCGCGCGCCGGTGGTCCGGTCGGTGACGTGCGTGCGCAGGATTTCGATCAACGGGAACGCTTCGTCTCCGGCGCCCAGCGTCAGCGCGGCCGAAACGATCGTCAGCTCCAGCGCGTAGCGATCGCCTGTCGGATTGTCCCAGTGCATCAGCGCGTTGAAGCGCCGGTCGATCATCGCCAGCGTGTTGCGCAGATTCTGCTGCCGGCTCGTGCCGCGTGCGAGGTTGGCGAAATTGGTGGTGATCCGCGTGTTGTCGGCCGGACGATAATCCTCGTCGAAGGGCACGCTGCTGATCGTGAAGGTAAAGGCGCTTTCCGTCATGACTCACCCGGCATTGCGGACCGGGGTCGCGGAAGAGCGCGCAGGGCACGAGCAGGCCCGGCGGACATCGAACCACGGACCCCAGGCGTCGAAGCGCGATCCACCGGAGGAACCCCCGTCCGAGGAACATATGGCGTCGAAAGGCAGGTCTCCTGGCTCACGGGTCAACGCGGTGGCTCCGGCCTTCCCAGGCCCTTTTGCAAGGCCCAGTGACACGAAATGGAGCCGCCGCTCGCCGCTTACAGTTGCGGGGGCAGCGCCGGATTCTGTCGCAAAGGACACCACCGGCTTCCCGTCTTAGCCCCGTCGCCATGCCTGGAACGGGGAACCTCGACATGCGCCTTCAACACCATCGCCTGTCAGCTGTCAATGGCGATATAAAGAAATCCTTATATCACGAAATTGCGGCGGGCATGGTGACGGGGAGTGGGACGGTGGTAGCATCGACGCGGACAGCGACGGCGACACGCCGCGTTCGGAGAAGATGCCTTGACCCATGATCGCTGTTGCGCCGGCCCGACGCGCCGCGACGTCCTGTCCACCGGTGCGCTGGCCGCGGGCTGGGCGCTGGCGATGCCGGCGCACGCCGCGCAACCGGTAGCGGCGGGACAGGTGCCCGCCCGGCTGCAGGCGTTCGACATGGCGGACGTGACGCTGGGCGAGGGACCGTTCCTTCATGCGCAGCGTCGGACCGAAGCCTATCTGCTGACGCTGCAGCCCGACCGGATGCTGCACAATTTCCGCCGCAATGCCGGGCTGACGCCGAAGGCGCCGGTCTATGGCGGCTGGGAGTCGGAGCCGACATGGGCCGACATCAACTGCCATGGCCATACGCTGGGCCATTATCTGTCCGCCTGCGCGCTGGCCTGGCGGTCCACCGGCGACGTTCGGTACCGTAAGCGTATTGCGTACATCGCCGCCGAACTGGCTGCATGCCAGCAGGCGGCGGGCAGCGGGCTGGTCTGCGCCTTCCCCAAGGGGGCGGCGCTGATCGCCACGCATCTGCGGGGCGATCCGATCACGGGCGTGCCGTGGTATACGCTGCACAAGGTCTATGCCGGCCTGCGCGATGCGGCGTTGCTGGCGGACAGCGATGCGGCGCGCGGGGTGCTGCTGCGGCTGGCGGACTGGGGCGTGGCGGCGTGCCGGCCGCTGTCGGATGTCGCGTTCGAAGCGATGCTGGCCACCGAGCATGGTGGCATGAACGAGGTCTATGCCGACCTCTTCGCCATGACCGGCAATGCCGACTATCGCACGCTGGCACAGCGTTTTTCGCACAAGGCGATCCTTGCCCCGCTGGCGCAGGGGCGGGATCATCTCGATGGCCTCCACGCCAATACGCAGGTGCCCAAGATCGTCGGGTTCCAGCGCGTGTATGAAACGACCGGCGACGCGACCTATCGCGATGCGGCGGCGTTCTTCTGGCGGACGGTGGTGCGGACGCGCTCGTTCGCGACCGGAGGGCATGGCGATGGCGAGCATTTCTTTGCGGTGGCCGATACGCGCGACCATGTCTTTTCGGCCAAGGGGTCGGAAACCTGTGGCCAGCACAATATGCTGAAGCTGACGCGCGCGCTGTTCCTGCACGACCCGCGCGTCGACTATGCCGATTATTACGAACGCACGCTCTATAACGGCATCCTGGCGTCGCAGGACCCCGACAGCGGCATGGCGACCTATTTCCAGGGCGCCCGGCCGGGATATATGAAGCTGTATCACACGCCCGAGCATAGTTTCTGGTGCTGCACCGGGACCGGCATGGAGAACCATGTCAAATATCGCGACTCGATCTATTTCCACGACGATTCCGCGCTGATCGTGAACCTGTTCGTGCCGTCGGCGGTGCGGTGGCGGGCGAAGGACGCGGTGCTGACGCAGACGACGGCCTTTCCCGAAACCCCGGCAACGACGTTGCGCTGGACGATGCGGCGCGACACGTCGGCGACGCTGAAGATCCGGCATCCCGGCTGGAGCCGGAGTGCGACCGTGCTGGTCAATGGCGTGGAGGTCGTCCGATCGGCGGTGCCGGGCCGTTATCTCGACCTGACGCGCGTCTGGCGGGACGGCGACCGGGTCGATGTGCAGCTGGAGATGTCAGTGGCGGCGGAGGCATTGCCGGCGGCCCCCGACCGGGTCGCCTTCACCTATGGCCCGCTGGTCCTGGCCGGGGCGCTGGGCCGTGATGGGCTGGCACCGGGTGCCGACATCGTCGCCAATGAGCGGCGCTATGGCGACTATAACGATACGCCCTTCGCCGTTCCCCGGCTGGCCGGCGATCCGGCGAGGCTGGCGCAGCGGGTGGCGGCTACGGGCAGGCCGCTGGAATTCAGCATCGCCGCTGCGCAAGGAGCGCCGATCCGCCTGATCCCCTATCACCGCATCGCCCATGAACGCTATGCGACCTATTGGCCGGTCGGGCACGGGGACACGGCGACCGGGGGGTAACCGTCAGCACGCGCTAGGTGTTCAGTCCCGGCATCTGGTGGATCGGATCAACGATGAACCGGTCTGGCTCTGAGGTCCAGATCTTGGCGATGTATTCGTAGGGGGTGAGCCCGCTGAGCGTCTTGAGCCGGCGGGCGAAGT
>CAJYRU010000088.1 GCA_913777295.1 uncultured Sphingomonas sp.
CGGGCGGGATGTTGAGATCGAACCAGCGCGCGACCCCGGCAAGCGCCGGATGGGTCAGGTCACGCTCCAGATAGCGCCAGACGCGCGGGCACAGCGCGCCATAGCGCGGCTTGCCGTCGCGCCGCCAAAGCCGGGTGAAGATGCCGAGGATCTTCGCGTTCCGCTGCGCGCCGAACAGGTGATAGGCCGCGTCGAACCCGTCCCCTGCCCCGGTCGATTCGCGGTAGCGGGCGAGCATCGACGCCTCGACCACCGCCGGCACGTCGCGCCGCGCATCCTGCAACAGCGATACGAGGTCATAGGCGGGGTGGCCGGCCAGCGCGTCCTGAAAATCGAGCAGGCCGAGCCGCGCATCGTCGAGCAGCATCAAATTTTCGGCATGATAGTCGCGCAGCACGGTGACGACCGGCATCTCGGGCAGCGCATCGAACGCCGCATTCCATGCCGCGACATAACCCTCGGTATCGACCGACAGCCCCAGCGCGTCGCAATACCACTCGATCAGCAGGTTCGCCTCACGTAGGATGAACGCGCGGTCGTATGGCGGCACGGGCGCGGGTTCGTGGCGTTGCAGGCGCAGCAGCTGGTCGACGGCGGCGGCATAGAGCCGGCCCTCGCTTTCGGGCGCGGCGTCGACCGTCTCGCGCATCCGCATGTCACCGAAATCCTCGAGCAGCATGAAGCCGGCCGCCGCATCGTCGGCAAGGATCGCGGGCGCGGCGAAGCCCCGCTCGCCCAGCCACCCCGCCATATGCGCGAACTTGCGGGTATCCTCGGGCGGCGGCGCGTCCATCAGCACCGCGCTGCGCCCCGCCTCGATCACGCGGTAATAGCGGCGGAACGACGCATCGACCGCCAGCGGCAATATCTGCGCATCGCCCCAGCCGGCGTCGGTCAGAAACGGGACAGCCGCATCGCGCGGGTTCAGGTCAGCGGCCATCGGCTTTCCCAAGCGTCCGGCACGCGCGCTGTCAAGCGTCGCCCGCCGGCTTCGTCGAAGGCGAGCGTGAGCCACAGCGCGTCCGGCCAATACTCGCCGCCCAGCCGTTCGGGCCATTCGACCAACAAAAGCGCGTCGTCCGCCTCGTCCAGCCCCAGTTCGAGCGCCTCGTCCGGCTCCTCGATCCGGTACAGGTCGACGTGCAGGACGCTCAGGCGCACCTCGGGCGGATCATAGGGCTGGACGATCGCGAAGCTGGGCGACGGCGCCTCCCCCGCCAGTCCCAGCGCCGACAGAAGCCCACGTGCGATGCTGGTCTTGCCGGCGCCCAGCGGCCCTGACAGCGCGATCACGTCGCCCGGCCGCACCGCCGCCGCCAGCTGTGCGCCGAACGCATGTGCCGCCGCTTCGTCCGCCAGATGCATCACGGCTCGCGCGGCAGGTCGATGGTGACCAGCGTGCCGACGCCCTTTTCCGACACCAGCTCGATCGTGCCGCCATGCGCCTCGACCGCTTGCCGCGCGAGCGGCAGGTCGAGGCTCAGCGCCCGTTCGCCGACCCGCGTTGCCCCGGCCTGCGCAAAGCGGTCGAACGCCCGCGCCACCGCGTCCTTCGACATGCCGGGGCCATCGTCCGACACCACGATCCGCGCGCGCTGTGTATCGCCATCGACATGAAGCAGCACCCGCCCGCCCTGCCGCAATCCACCGATCGCATGGTCGAGCAGATGGCCGACCGCCTGCCGCAACCGCCGCGCATCGCCCAGCATCACGCCCGCCGTCGGCGCGATCTCCACCGCCAGTTCGACCCCGCGCGCCGCCGCCGCCGCGCGCGCCGCGTCCGCGGCTTCGCCGGCAATGATCTTCAGCGGCACCGTCGCGCGGGCGACCGGGGTCGTCTCGTTGGCGGTCAGGTCGAGCGTGTCGTCGATCAGCCCGCCCAGCCGTTCGACCGATTCAAGGATCGCATCGGTGTAGCGCGCGCCGTCCGCCGTCAGCTTGCCGGCATAGCCCGCCTGCAACATCTCGGCGAAACCCTTGATCGAGGTCAGCGGGGTGCGCAGTTCATAACTCATCGATGCGACGAACGCGGTCTTCACCCGATCCGCCGCCTCCAGCGCCTCGTTCCGGTCGCGCAGCGCCTGCTCCATCCGCCGGCTGTCGGATATGTCGAGCATCGTCAGCAGCGCATTACCATCGGGCAGCGGCACCGCGCCGAATTCATAATGCCGCCCGTCGGCCATCGCAAACCGGCCCGACCGCTGCATCCGCTGTTGCGTGGCGAAGCGAACCAGTTCGGGGATCAGCGCCGCCTTGCCCGGGCTGGCAAGGTTCTCGGCAACCCGCTCCGCCAGCGCATCGACGCGCGGGTGCGAATCGAGGAAGGCATCGTCCAGCCCCCAGACCTGCCGGAACTTGGCGTTCCAGATCTGCAACCGGCCGTCCGCCGCGAACACGCCCAGCGCCTCGAACAGATTGTCGAACGTCGCGGTGCGCACCCGCAGCAACGTGTCGCGGGCACTCGCCAGTTGGACCTGTTCGGTGCGATCCTCGAAGATCAGCAGCAGGCCGCCTTCGGGCAGCGGCTGTGCCACGACGCGCAGATGCGTTCCGCCCGGCAGATGCCATTGCTCCTCGATCGCACCCTCGGCCGCGCGGAACCAGTCGCGCCGCTCCGCCTTCCACCCCGGAAAGTCGCGCACTTCGGGCAGGCGCTTGGCCTCGCGCATCCGGTCGAGCACCCGGTCGAATTCCGGCCGGTCGGCCAGCCATTCAGGCTTCATCGCAAAGGTGCGGCCGAACGGCTGGTTGTAGAAGACGAGCGTGCGGTCGGGCGCGAATTGCGCCACGCCTGCCGACAACCGGTCGAGCATCGCGCGCTGCGCCTCGCGGCTGCGCTTCAGCCGGCCGCGCGCCTCCTCGATCTCATGCACGTCGATCGCGAACCCGCCGGTCCCGCCGTCGCGCAGCGGCATGTCATGGACGCGCAGCATACGCCGTTCGCCGTTGATGGTCGCCGGCATCGCCGCCGCCTGTGGCTGTCCGGTGTCGCGCGCGATCGCGGCACTGGCGAGCGGGCCGCCCATGCCCACGCCCTCGACCAGTTCGACCTGCCGCGCGATCACTTCCGCCGCATCGCCCGCATCGACCGCACGGACATAGGCGGTGTTCACCATCGCCAATCGCAGCGAATCGTCGCGATACCACATCGGCATCGGCGCAGCCTCGATCAGGCTGGACAGCGCATCGAACGCGGCGCGATATTCCTCTGCCTCCGCGCCCAGGGTCGCGATCTCGTTATGGAATTCGGTCGCGTCGAAGAACCAGACCAGCACCCCGCCCGGCGTGTTGAGCGCGGCCGGTGCGCGCTCCCCAATGGCAAACAACGACCGCGCCGATCCGGTCGCGCGGACGACCGTGCGGAACGGCTTGCCCCCGCGCAACGCGGCGGTGATCGCATCGACCAGCCGGTCGGCGCTGCCCGGTTCCAGCCCGCTGTCGGCGCTGCCCAGATCGGCGAGCGATACCGGCATGTCGCTGCGCCCCAGCCGGTCGGCCAGCGGCTGGTCGAGCAGCAGCCGGCCATCGGCGCGCACCACCATCGCCAGCGCGGGCGACGCCGACAGCGTGGCGTTGAGCGAATCGAATAACGCACCCTCCGCCGCCGCCTGTCGCCGGGCGGACAGGCCGGTATGCAGCATCCACGCGCTTGCGCCGATCAGCAACGCCAGCACGACACCGGTCACGACGGCCGTCATCAGGGTGAGGGTAATCAAGCGAGCGCCTCGCGGGCAGACGAAGGAACGGCGGAAATGGGCACGTCTCCTGCCTAGTCGTTAGCGCCCGCATAAAAAAGGGGCAGTGCCATATGGCACCGCCCCTTTGTCGCATCCCGGCGCCGGATCGCCACCGCCGGTCGCGAGGTTCGTTACATCTTCACCCGCGCGCCGGCGAAGAAATAGCGGCCGATCGTCTGCTGGATGTAGCTCAAATCCGCGACATCCGGCTTCTGGCCGAACAGGTTATTCACGCCACCATAGAATTGGAAGCGGCTGGTAGCATCGACACTGAGGTACAGGTCATGCTGCCACATCTGCTTGATGTACTTGTATTCCGGCGCGACGACGTCCGGGTTGCTCTCGTTCGTCAGGTTCGTATAGCGCAGCGTCTTGTCGAGGAAGTTGACGCCGTAGTTGACGGTAACGTTCTCCAGCGACCAGGTCAGATCGGCATTGGCGCTGTACTTGGGCGCGCGATAGGCCGATTCCTGTCGACGGTTGGTGACCGGTGCGCCCGGCGTGCCGATGAACTCCAACTTGTCGAGATAGTTGCCGACGACGCGCAGGTTGAAGCGACCGACATCGCCCGCATCGAACGCGTAGTTGATGTTCACGTCGAGGCCGGCGGTGCTGAAGCGCGCAACGTTCTGCGGCGCTACGACGAAGCTGGTGATGTTGCCGACGCCCGCGGTGTTGCTGGCGACGTTGGTCCGGGTGATCGAGCGGCAGAAGACGTTGTCCAGCGTCGCCTGATCGACGCACAGCCGGGCAACCTCGTTCGCCGCGACGGTGTTGATCGCGCCCTTCAGGTTGATGTCATACCAGTCGGCACGCAGCGACAGGCCGGGAATGAAGCGCGGCTGCACCACCGCCCCGGCGGTCCACGTCGTCGCCTCTTCCTCGCGCAGGTCGCGGTTGCCGCCGGAGAAGCCCGAGATGTTGGTGGTGCGCGCATCGACGTAATTCGCCGGATCGGCAACGCCCAGACCGCTCAGCAACGTACGGCAATTGGCCGCGCGCGTGGCGGTGCCGTTCTGCAGTTGGGCCTTGTCGCACGGGTCGGTGATGAAGGCGAAGGTCTGCGACTGACCGGCGAACAGTTCGCCGATGTTCGGCGCGCGGACCGCCTTCGAATAGGTACCGTTGAAGGTGATGTCCTTCACCGGCGCATAGGTGCCGTTGACCTTCCACGTCGTCGTGCGGCCGATCGTCGAATAATCGGACACGCGGATCGCGGCACCGGCGCTCAGGCGATAGGCAAAGGGCAGGTCCTTCAGGATCGGCGCGTCAAGTTCGGCGAACCCTTCCTTCACGTCGAAGCTGCCCTGTTCGCGACCCAGCGAGTTGGTGAAGGTCAGGCCCTGCGCCGCGATGGGATCGGGCACGAACCGGCTCTCTTCCTTGCGATACTCGCCGCCCAGCACGAAATTGATCGCGCCACCGGGCAGTTCGAAGAACTGACCGAAGTCACCCGCGACCGACCCCGACACGACATGCTGGCGCAGGCGCGAACGGTCGGTGGTGGTGGCGCGGACGAAATCCAGTGCCGCCTGGCTGGGCGCGCCATCGCCGAACAGGTTCAGCGGCACGCACTCGCCGGGGCGGAACGTCGTCGGGTTGACGACGGTGCGGCTGGCATTGGGCTGGTCGGGGATCCAGTTCGGGTCGAGGTTGACGCGGCAGGTGATCTGCCCGTTGGCCGGATTGCGCACCGCATCCAACGCCGCGAAGAAGCGGTCGTTATAGGTGTTGTTGACGTAACGGTTGGCGATGTCCGACTGGCCGAAGACATAGGACAGCTCATAGCTGGCGTGATCGTTGATCTTGCCCCGCGCGCCGACGACCGCACGATAGGTTTCGCGGGTGATCGTCTCGCCCCGCTGGCCGATGTCGAAATTGTCGCGGGTCAGCAGGACGCCGCCGTTGCCCAGGTTCGGCAGGCCGGCGGGCAGGTACGGATTGTCGTCGGGCACCAGCAGATAATAGTCGAATGACGGCTGGCCGACGGTGAACGATTTGTTGCGCGCATATTTGCCCTCGGCGAACAGCGTCAGCGCGGGCGACACGTCGTAATGCGTGATGAGATTCACGACATGGCGGTCGATGCGCGGCAGCAGGTCGTTCTGGTAATCGGCAACGCTGGTGCCGCTGCCACCCTGCGAGAGGCCGGGACGCAGCACGGTGCCGAGCTGGAACGGAACCAGCTGGCCGGAGGCGTTGACGAAATAATCGGGCTGACCGTCGAAATCGACGTCGATGCCGCCCTGCCGCGCGGTGTCGTTATAGCGGACGTCGGTCGTCGGAATGTTGTCGGGGATGCCGTTGCTGGCGCCGCCGGTATAGCCCGGCTGGAACTCCGGATCATTCGGATTGCGCTGGAACGAGACGAACCCGGTCCCACGCAGACGTGCACGATCGCGCGATTCGAGCCGGCTTTCCGAGCCATATTCATAGGCGAGCGCCACGTTGCCGCGCCCATCGGCGAAATTCTTGCCTGCGGTCACCGCCAGCAGGCGCTTGCCTGCATCGCCATATTCGGAAATGCCGGCCTGGGCACGCGCGGTAATGCCTTCGAAATTGCGCTTCAGGACGAAATTGACCACGCCGGTCACCGCATCTGCGCCATATACCGCCGACACGCCGCCGGTCAGGACGTCGACGCGCTCGAGCAGATCGGTCGGAATGGTGCTGACATCGACCGCCTGCGATCCGGGGAGCGACGCAACCTGGCGACGCCCATCGATCAACACCAGCGTGCGATCCTCGCCCAGGTTACGCAGGTTCAGCAAGTTCAGGCCCGACAGACCGATGCCGACGCCGCTGCCCGCGGTATCGGCCGAGGTGGTCGAACCTTGCAGCGCAGGGATCTGCGCGATGATATCGGTCAGATTGGTGCTGCCACCCTGCTGGATCGCGGCGCCGCTCACCGAGACGACCGGGCTGGGCGATTCGAAGTCGGGTCGGCGGATGCGCGTACCGGTGACGACGATCTCTTCGCCGTTGCTGGCGTCCGCAGGCGTCTGCGCAGCGGGGTCGGCCGGGATCGGGACATTGTCGCTGTTGCCGGGCGCGGCGGTCTGCGCGACGGCGGATGCCGACGCCATCAGCGCGGCGAGGACAACGGCACTGCGTGCGACACCGCTACGCAGACGCGACGTTGACTGACTCATGAAACGAACCCCTTAAGCAATACATCCGTATGTATCGCTTCGAGACGCAGTCCGTTTGATTTGCAACGTATTGAATGGCCGCCGGGGCGGTTTGGCGGCGAGGCGTTGCAAACGCGCAACAAAAAAGGGCGGACATCCAACCGGATGCCCGCCCCCCTGGCTCTCGGATCGCGCGAACGATCAGTAGCGATAGTGATCCGGCTTGAACGGCCCTTCGACCGGCACGCCGATGTACGACGCCTGCTTGCTCGTAAGCTTGCTGAGCTTCACGCCCAGCTTTTCGAGGTGCAGCGCCGCGACCTTTTCGTCGAGGTGCTTGGGCAGGACGTACACTTCGTTCTTGTATTCGTCGCCCTTGGTCCACAGCTCGATCTGCGCCAGCACCTGGTTGGTGAACGACGACGACATGACGAACGACGGGTGGCCGGTGGCGCAGCCGAGGTTCACGAGGCGGCCCTTGGCCAGCACGATGATCTGCTTGCCGTCGGGGAACTTCACCAGGTCAGTGCCCGGCTTCACTTCGTCCCATTCATAGTTCGACAGGGCCGCGATCTGGATCTCGCTGTCGAAATGGCCGATGTTGCAGACGATGCTCATCGGCTTCATCTTCGCCATATGCTCGGCGGTGATGACGTCGGCATTGCCGGTCGCGGTGCAGAAGATGTCGGCGCGTTCGACGGCTTCGTCCATCGTGACGACCTCGAACCCTTCCATCGCCGCCTGCAGCGCGCAGATCGGATCGATTTCGGTGACCATGACGCGCGCACCGCCGTTGCGGAGCGACTGGGCCGAACCCTTGCCCACGTCACCGAAGCCCGCGACGCAGGCGACCTTACCGGCCAGCATCACGTCGGTCGCGCGACGGATCGCGTCGACCAGCGATTCCTTGCAGCCGTACAGATTGTCGAACTTCGACTTGGTGACCGAGTCATTGACGTTGATCGCCGGGAACGGCAGCTCGCCCTTCTTCGCGATCTCGTACAGGCGGTGGACGCCGGTCGTCGTCTCTTCCGACACGCCCTTCAGGTTCTTGACCGTCTCGGTCAGGTAGCCCGGACGCTTGGCGATGAACGCCTTCAGCGCGCGCTGGAACTCGACTTCCTCTTCATTCTCCGGCTCGCCGAGCGTCGCGCCGGCTTCGAGCTTCGCGCCCCACAGCGCGAACATGGTGGCATCGCCGCCATCGTCGAGGATGATGTTGGCGGTTTCGTCGCCCCAGTTGAAGATGTCGCCGACATAGTCCCAATAATCGGCCAGGCTCTCGCCCTTCACCGCGAACACCGGCACGCCGGCAGCGGCGATGGCGGCGGCGGCATGGTCCTGCGTCGAGAAGATGTTGCAGGTCGCCCAGCGGACGTCGGCGCCCAGTGCGGTCAGCGTCTCGATCAGCACCGCGGTCTGGATCGTCATGTGCAGCGAGCCGGTGATGCGCGCGCCCTTCAACGGCTGCGACGCGCCGAATTCGCTGCGCAGTGCCATCAGGCCCGGCATTTCGGTTTCGGCGATCTCGATTTCCTTGCGACCGAAATCGGCGAGGCCGATGTCCTTGATGACGTAATCGGTCTGCTTGTCGGCAATGGCGGTGGCCATGTTCAGCTCCT
>CAJYRU010000089.1 GCA_913777295.1 uncultured Sphingomonas sp.
CCAGCAACGCTGATAATCATTGTAGCGATAGGCGTAATAGCCGTCGTTCGGATAATAGCCGCGCTGACGATAGAAACGATCGTCATAATTATAGGCATAGCCACGGTCGCGGTAATAGCGGTCGCGATAATAGCGATCGCGCGGGCTGGACGCCAGCGCCGCACCGATCGCCAGACCGGCGATGCCGGCAACTACGGCCGTGCCGGTATTGTCGCGGTCGCGGTAATAGCCCCGGCGCCACTGCGCATCGGCGGGGGCGGCGGCGGTCAGCGCGGTGGCGGCGAGCGTGACGCCAAGCCCGGCCTTGGTCAGCAAGGTCTTCATGCCAATCTCCTCGAACTACGTGGGGGGCACGTCGCCCCTTGTCACGTCGACGCTTCTGCGCCGATGATCGAGTCTCTACGCCGGTGCGACTGAACGGACGCGGAACCGCGCATTCACCGGCCGTTTAGGAAAGGGTTGACCATGGCGAACTGGCTGCTGAAGTCCGAACCGGACAGCTATGGCTGGGCCGATCTGGTGCGCGACGGCGGCACCGAATGGGACGGCGTACGCAACCACGCCGCCGCAAAGCATCTGCGCGCGATGGCGGCCGGCGACCGCGCGCTGTTCTATCATTCGGGGAAGGACAAGGCGGCGGTCGGCGTGGCGCGCATCGCGCGCACGGCGCGGCCCGATGGCGACGAAGGCTGGGTGTCGGTCCGCATCGAACCCGACCACCCCCTGCCCCGCCCCGTGACGCTGAAAGCGATGAAGGGCGAGGACACGCTGCAGGCCATGGCAATGCTGCGCCAGTCGCGCCTGTCGGTGTCGCCGGTCAGCGACGAGGAATGGGCGGTGCTGATGCGGCTGGCAGGGGAATAGCCGCCCTCACCCCAAGAACCCCGTTCGGTTCGAGCAGCTTCGAGCCTGTCGAGAAGCGGCAGTCGAGAACGCCCCGTTTGTGGCACACCGTTCTCGACAGACGCTTCTCGACTACGCTCGAAGCTGCTCGAACCGAACGGGGGAGACGGGGTGGACCTACGCCCCCTCCACCCGCGCCAGCCGTGGCGACAGCATATGCACCAGCAGCAGCGCCACGAAGTACGCCGACCCGGCAACGACGAACAACGGCGCATAGCTGCCGATGCTGTCCAGCACATAGCCGGCATATTTCGCCATCAACATGCCGCCGACCGCGCCGACCGTCCCGCCGATCCCGACGACCGACCCCACTGCCGCGCGCGGGAACAGGTCGGAGGGGAGCGTATAGAGGTTCGCCGAAAACGCCTGGTGCGCTGCGGTGGCGATCCCGATCACCAGCACCGCGACCCACAGATTGTCGATCGACTGGGCAAACAGCACCGGCAGCACCGCGACCGCGCACACGAACATCGTCGCCTTGCGCGCGAAATTCACCGTCCGCCCGCTGGCGATCAGCCGCGACGACAGCCATCCCCCCGCCACGCTGCCGAGATCGGACAGCAGATAGATCGCGACCAGCGGCGGCCCGAAGCTCAGGAGATCGAGGTCGTAGCGCGTGCCCAGATAGCCCGGCAGCCAGAACAGGAAGAACCACCAGATCGGATCGATGCAGAATTTGCCCAGCGCATAGGCCCAGGTCTCGCGCTTAGTGACTAACCGGCGCCACGCGATCGGCTGCACCGGATCGGCCGGATCCTGCTCGATCCACGCCAGTTCGCCCGACGACAGCTTCCGGTGGTCACGCGGGGACCGATAGAAGACGAGCCACGCGACCAGCCATATCAGGCTGACGACCCCCGTCACGACGAACGCCATGCGCCAGCCATAGGCGATGGTCAGCACCGGCACCGCCAGCGGAGTGATGATCGCGCCGACATTCGCGCCCGCATTGAACACGCCAATGGCAAAGGCGCGCTCCTTGGCCGGGAACCATTCGGTCACCGCCTTGATCCCGGCCGGAAAATTCCCCGCCTCGCCGATACCGAGGCCGAAGCGGGCCATGGCGAACTGGGTCACGCCATAGGCGCCGCCATGGGCGATATGCGCCACCTGCCAGATGACGAAGGCGACGGCATAGCCCATGCGCGCGCCGATCACGTCGACGATCCGCCCGAACCCGATATAGCCGATGGCATAGGCCATCTGGAAAAAGAAGATGACGTTGGCGAAATCGGTCTCGGTCCAGCCGAGATCCTTGGACAGGGTCGGTTTCAGCACCCCGATCATCTGCCGGTCGACATAGTTGATGACCGTCGCCATGAACAACAGCGCGACGATCCCCCATCGATACCGTCCGGCCCGCGCCACCGCGCGTTCGATGCCGTCACCCTGCTCCGTCATTCCACGCCTCCGCTTGCATCCTCTGCGGCCCGGCCCGTCTGCTGGGGTCGATTCCGCGTTGTTCTGTTCGTCTGGGGTGACGGCTCGCTGCTTCGCCGCACCCCCGCGCAGGCGGGGGTCCAGAGCCACGAGATCAAGCCGTCGCGATCAGGAACCCTGGCCCCCCGCCTGCGCGGGGGTACGGCCGGCACCCGGCACCCCCGACGCCGCCACGATCCCGCACGCGACGTGCAGCACCCCGAAATCCGCCTCGAACCGCTGGCCCGGCCGGATCTGATGCACGCCGGTCACCGCGCCCGACGACACCCAGGTTCCCGGCGTCAACGGCACCCCACGCGCGGCAAGGCAATCGACCAGAAACGCGACCGCGCCGATTGGCCCGTCCAGCATCGCCCGTGCGGTCGCACTGCCGACCACCGCTTCGTCGATCCGCGATTCCACCGGCCAGTCGAGAAAACCCAGGTCGCGCCAGCCGGGGACTTCCGCCCCGACCAACA
>CAJYRU010000090.1 GCA_913777295.1 uncultured Sphingomonas sp.
CGTAAAGGCCGCCTCCTCGCTAGAGAGCGGGTGTAGCTCAGTTGGTTAGAGCGCCGGCCTGTCACGCCGGAGGTCGCGGGTTCGAGCCCCGTCACTCGCGCCATGGCGCATCATCGGATGCGGCCACCGCGCCTTCCTCCTAATATCCACGATCCCGCGCGACGACGCCGATCATCGGTTCGCCAGCCAGATAACGGCGAAGATTGGCGATCACCGCCTTTCCCGACCCTTCACTGTCGGTTGCCGCAGCGACATGCGGTGTCACCACCACGCGCGGATGGGTCCAGAGCGGATCGCCGGCCGGCAACGGCTCGACCGGCGTCACATCGAGGATCGCCCGCGACAGCTGGCCGCGGTCCAGCGCCGCGATCAGCGCCTGCGGGTCCAGATGCCCGCCCCGCCCGGCGCTGACGATCGCCGCCCCAGTTGGCATTCGGTCGAACAGGTCCCGGCCCAGGATGCCGCGCGTTTCCGGCGTCAGCGGCAGAAGGTTGATCAGGATGTCGGTCTGCGCGGCAAAGTCGAGCAATCCGTCGGCCCCGTGAAAGCAGGTGACGCCCGGCACGTCATGCGGCGACCGGCTCCACCCCGACAGTGCGAAGCCGAACGGGGAGAGCGCGGCCAGCGCAGCAGCCCCCATCTGCCCCAGTCCGGCGATCCCGACCCGCCGCTCCGCCGCCGGCACCTGCGGCAATTGCCGCCACCGTTCATTCCGCTGCTGATCGGCATAGGCGTACAGATCGCGGTGCAGCGCCAGCACGGTCATCGTGACATATTCCGCCATGGCCGCCGCCAGGTTCGGTTCGACCAGCCGCACGAGTGTCACATGATCGGGGATCAGCGACAGGTCGAGCTGGTCGACGCCCGCTCCGATCGAGAACAGCACTTCCAGCTTCGGCAGCGTCTCGATCAATCCCTCAGGCAGGGTCCATGCCGCAAGAAAGCGCACGTCCGCCGGATCACCGATGTCGGGCCACAGCCGCACGTCGAGGTCGGGCAAGGCTTCGGCGATCATTGATGCCCAGACACGCCCGCGCTCCGGCGCTGCGGAGTAGAGTAAAGCCATATGTTCCGATCCCTTCGACAGGGCATCGCTCTAGCCCGGCATTCCCCATGCTGTCACCGGCGCCTACTACAGCCCTGCTCAGAAATTATTGATATAACATTACGCGGTTTACACGCTATGTCGGCGGCGATGACGGTATCGGGAGCAGGATATGGCGACGGCGGCCTTTGACGGGCAGGCGCTTGGCAACCGCAACAGGGGCACGATGACAAACGGGATCGCGACCACCCGGTTGCAATCGATCGACGCGCTGCGCGGCTTCGTGATGGTCATCATGCTGCTGGACCATGTGCGTGAGACATTCTTCCTGCATCTGCAGGTCGGCGATCCGGTTGATGCGCGCACGGTGATGCCCGCGCTGTTCTTCACGCGGACGCTGACCACGATCTGCGCGCCGGTGTTCGTCGCGCTGACCGGGCTGTCGGCATGGCTCTATGGCCAGAAGCATTCACGTGCCGAGGTGTCGGACTTCCTGCTGAAGCGCGGCGTGTTCCTGCTGTTCCTCGAAGGCAGCTTCGTGTCGTTCGCTTGGTCCGCCAAATTCCCGCCGCAGACGATCTGGCTGCAGGTGATCTGGGCCATTGGGATCAGCATGATCTGCCTGGCCGGCGCGGTGCATCTGTCACGGCGCGTCATCATCGCGCTGGGGCTGGCGATCGTCTACGGGCATAACCTGCTCGACGGGATCGTGCTGGCCCCGGGCGATCGCTTCTTCGTGCCCTGGGCGTTGCTCCACCAGCGCGCGGCGTTCGATTTCGCCGGGATCACGTTCAAGACGACCTATCCGGTACTGCCGTGGATCGGCGTCATCCTGCTGGGATATGGCATCGGGCCGTGGTTTGCGAAGGGTGCCGACGCGGTGGCCCGGCGGCGGCGACTGGTCGCGATCGGCAGCGGCCTGATCGTCGGGTTCGTGCTGCTGCGCGCGCTCAACCTCTATGGCGACCGGCCATGGCATGATGCGGGCACCCCGCTGCGTACCGCGATCAGCTTCCTGGCCCTCACCAAATATCCGCCGTCGCTGCTCTACCTCATGCCGACGCTGGGGATCGGGGCACTGCTGCTGGCGGCGTTCGAACGCTATGCGGCGTCACGACTGATCCCGCCCCTGGCGACCTTCGGCGGTGCGCCGATGTTCTATTACCTGCTCCACCTCTACCTTTTGCGCGCACTGTACCTGATCGCCTTTGCCCTGTGGGGGCCGACCCACGGCCCATTGTTCGCGCTGGGCAATCTCGGCTGGATCTGGGCCTGCTATGCCGTGCTGCTTGTCGTGCTGTATCCCCCGACGCGCTGGTTCGCCGGGGTGAAACAGCGGCGGCGGGACATCTGGTGGCTGAAATATCTGTAGCGGTTCAGCCGACCGCGACCCCGACCACGCGCGCGGCCAGCGCCGTGATCCACGCGATGCCCGGCCCGATGATCGCATCGTTGAAATCGTAGCGCGGATGGTGGAGCGCCGGGTTTTCTCCCTCCGTCCGCGCCTGTCCCAGCCAGACATAGGCGCCCGGGCACGCCTGCAGCATGAAGGAGAAGTCTTCGGAGGTGAACGCCGGGTTGGGCGCCTCCGCATGGGGCAGGCCGGCATCGGCCGCCGCCGCCAGCGCGATCGCCGCCGCCTGTGCGTCGTTGATCGTGGCCGGATAATATCGGGTATAGCTGACCTCGACCCGCGTATCGGTCGCGATGCCGGTCCCTTCCGCCATCGCCCGGATCGCCCCTTCGACAATGGCCTGCGCCTGTGGATCGAAGGTGCGGACGGTGCCGACCAGCCGCACCTCCGCCGGGATGACGTTGTGGGTCAGCCCGCCGGCGATCTGCGTGACCGACAGCACGGCGGACCGCGTCGGCGGCACGCGCCGTGCGACGATGGTGTTGAGCTGCGTCACCAGTTGCGCGGCGGCCAGTACCGCGTCGGGCGTGGTGTGCGGCTGCGCGGCGTGGCCGCCCTTGCCATGGATCACGATCTCGAACCTGTCGGCGGCCGCCATGATCGGGCCGGGCCGAGTCTGCACCTCGCCCGCCGGCAGGTCGGGCCAGTTGTGCAGGGCAAAGACGTAGTCGCACGGGAAACGGTCGAACAACCCGTCCTCGATCATCGCCCGCGCACCGGCATGGCCTTCCTCGGCCGGCTGGAACAGGAAATGGATCGTGCCGTCGAACGGCGGCAACGACGCCAGATGCCGCGCCGCGCCGATCAGGATCGCGGTATGCCCGTCATGCCCGCAACCATGGAACACGCCGTTGGCGGTGCTGGCATAGGGTGGCGTGCCCTCTTCGTGAAACGGCAAGGCGTCCATATCGGCCCGCAGGCCAAGCGACGGCCCCGGCCGCCCATGGCTTAGCGTGCCGACCACCCCGGTCCCGCCCATGCCGGTCGTCACCTGCAACCCGGCGGCGGTCAGCGCCTCGGCCACCAGCGCGGCCGTGCGATGTTCGGCAAAGGCCAGTTCGGGATGGGCGTGAATGTCGTGCCGGATCGCGGTCACGGCGTCGATGATGTCGGCAAAGCGCTGATACATGGCGGGTCCCCGTGTCAATCGGGCAGCATGTCCCGCACCCCGCCGGACGGTCAACCCCATGGCCCTTGCGCGCCGCGGGACGAAATTTGTCGCGCCCCCTGCGCGAACCGGCCGGATGGTTGTAACGGCCCTTCGGCATGGGTGCCCGAAGGCGGGCAATGGAACTGGACGACGATATGCGGGCGGCATGGGGCAGGGTGGCCGGGACGATCGTGCTGGCGGCGGCCATGGCGGCTCCCGCCCATGCACAGGTCGCCGCGCCCAGCGTCGAACGCGCACCGGGCAATGTCGAACTGCCCGAGGTGGAGGCGCGCGACCCCCTGGTGCTACAGCTGGCCTATACCGGCGACATCCTGTCGTCGGTCGCGGGCGGGCGACGGCAGGGCACGCGCTGGATCAACAATGTCAGCGCGATCGCCACCGCCGATCTGGACGCGATGGCGGGCATTCCCCGCACGACCACGTTGGTCCACGCCTTCTACAATAACGGCGCCAGCTTCAGCGGCGACGTGGTTGGCGACGGGCAGATCGTGTCGAGTATCGAATCGGGCGTGCCGCTGTTGCGCGTTCTGGAGGCGTGGGCCGAACATCATGGGCCGGGCGAACGCTGGTCGGTAAAGGCCGGGCTGTACGACGTGAACAGCGAATTCGACACGCTCCAGACGTCACTGCTGTTCGTCAACAGCGCGTTCGGCATGGGCACCGATCTGGGCGGGTCGGGACCGGGCGGTCCCTCGACATTCCCCAGCACCGGCCTCGCGCTGCGTGGACAGGTCAAGCTCGGCGATCGGCTGACCCTGCGCGTCGCCGCTGCCGATGGCGTTCCGAACGACCCCGCCCATCCGCGCCGCAGCTGGATCGGCATTGACGGACGCGACGGCGCGCTGCTGATCGCGGAGGGCGATGCCGAACTGGGGCGGGTGCGGCTGCTCGCCGGCGGCTGGACCTATACCGCGCGTAGCGACGATCGCTTCGACGTGGCGACCCGTGCGGCGGTCATCCGGCAGGTGCGCAGCCGGGGGCTGTACCTGCGCGGCGAGGCACAGATGGCCGGCGACCGCACGCGCGGGATGCGCGGCTTCTTCCGGCTCGGCACGGCCAGCGACCGGGCGAACATCTTCGGCGGCTTCTCCTCGCTCGGCCTGGTCTGGCGTGGGCTGATCGCCGGGCGACCGCAGGACGATAGCGGCATCGCCATCGCCTATGCCGGCGGCGGCAGCGCCGGCCGCGCCATCCTGCGCAGCGAAGGGATCACCCCGGCGCGCGGAGAGACGGTGATCGAACTCAACCATCGGCTCCCGGTGACCGGCTGGCTGGGGGTGCAGCCGCATGTCCAGTTTATCGTGGCACCCGGGCTGAACCCGACCCGGGGCAACGCGCTGGTCCTCGGCCTGCGCCTGACCGCGACGATTGCCGAATAGGGGGTGCGCGACAGCTTTTCGCGCGATCGACAAAAAAGCCGCTTTACACCGGCGATTCGCTACCCTAGACGCCGCCTCCTCGCTAGAGAGCGGGTGTAGCTCAGTTGGTTAGAGCGCCGGCCTGTCACGCCGGAGGTCGCGGGTTCGAGCCCCGTCACTCGCGCCATCCTTTACGGATCGGCGCTACCGCCAGCGGCCCGTTTCCATCCACGCCAGCATCCGCCGCATCGGCAGCACCCACAGCCATGCGATGCCCGCCGCGACATAGAATGCCAGCTGCAACAGCCAGTGCCAGCCGCCGACGACCGGCGACAGCATCGCGACCGCAACCGCCCACAGCGTCAGCATCAGCAGGATGGCCAGCACGCCTGCGGGCTTGCGCCAGGTCGGTTCGTTCACTTGGGGCCTCCCGGCAGGAATGTTTCGGTTTCGGTGACGATCATGTGCAGCGGTACGTCCCACGGATCGCGGGGCAGGGCATCGACCTGCTGCACCGACCACGCGATACCGATTCGCAGCGCATCGGGCCATAGCGCGAACGCCCGGTCATAATGGCCCGCCCCCTGGCCCAGCCGGTTGCAGCGCGAATCGAACCCGACCAGCGGGGTCAGGATGATGTCGGGTACTACGCCGCCGCCCTCTGCCACGGGCTGGCGCAGGCCATAGGGGCCGTCGGCCATCAGGTCGGCCGATCCGATGTGAAAGGTGATCGGCAATTCCCGGTCGATCACGACCGGCCACGCCAGCCGCCCGCCGGCCGCAATTACCGCCGCGTCGAACAGGGCGGGATCGGCTTCTCCGCCCACCGGGACATAGCTGGCGACGATCACGCCGGGGGTCAGCGCTTCGACGACCAGCTGCGACGGGGCTGGCAGCGGCGGGGCGGTGGCGGCAAAGCGGCGCCGCCGTGCGCGCAATTCGCGGCGCAGGCCGGACTTGTCGATCATGGGAAGGGGGTGTGGCGGAACCACCATGGGCCGTTTGCCGCGTTATCCACTGACGCACGGTACGTCAGGTGGGAATCATGTACGTCAGACCAGGATCTGCGCAGGGACAACCCCCATGGATGAAGAAATAGCCTCAGGGATTATGCATGGCTCGCACCGGGCAGTCCCGCCAAACCCTATCTAGGCGTCCGGTGCCGGCTCCTCAAGGGCCGTTGCGACGGCTTCCAGCCGTTCGGCGACCCGCTCGAGCAGTTCGGCGGTCCCGTCCGCCGCTGCCGGGGCCTCCCGCTCCGACAACTGGTCGGCAAGGATCAGCGCGATGTAGAGAAGGGTACGTTCCGGCGACCCGCCCGATGCGTGCTGCGCGGCGGGCGCATGGCGTTCCAGCATGGCGCCCAGTGCGCGCAGCTTGGGTTCCTCCCCGTCACGGCACCCGACCTGATGATTGCGGCCGGCGATGGTCAGCGTGATCTGGCCCATCAGTCGGCGTCCGCTTCATGCGCGATCACCGCATCCAGCGCGCCGATCGCATCGCCGATCCGATGGCGCAGCGCGGCGTGACGCAAGGCCAGCGACCGATTCGCTTGCGTGTTGGCTTCTGCCGCACGTTCGATCCGTGCCAGCGCCCGCTCGATCCGCGCGACGGCGGCACCATGGGGGGTGTCGTTCATCCGATCGGTCCAACCTTGCTATACATGTTAAACAACCTTCGGGTTTGGCGGTTGACTGAACGGCGCGACGGTTCCAAAGGCTCGCGCGACCCCAGTAGCGCCCAACAGGAGTGCGCGTGACCATATCCCAGCTCGAACTCGCCAACGCCATCCGCGTTTTGTCGATGGACGCGGTGGAGGCCGC
>CAJYRU010000091.1 GCA_913777295.1 uncultured Sphingomonas sp.
TCTCGGCGATGATCCAGCGATTGACCGCCAGTTCGGCCTTGGGTGGCTCGATCGTCGCAGATGCGCCAATGCCATTGGCCTGCGCGAAGCGGGTGGCGTTCCACAGCTTCGTCGCGAAGTTGCGATAACCCTCGACCCGCTTCTCATCCATCTTGATGTCGCGGCCCTGGCTTTCCATCGCCGCCATGAAGAAGCGCAGCGCATCGGCGCCATAGCGATCGATCAGTCCCAGCGGATCGACGGTATTGCCCTTCGACTTCGACATCTTCGCACCATCGGCGGCGCGGACCAGGCCGTGAAGGTACAGCGTCTTGAACGTCACCTCCTTCATGAAGTGGATGCCCTGCATCAGCATCCGCGCGTCCCAGAAGAACAGGATGTCGAAACCGGAAATCAGCACGTCGTTGCTGTAGCGCCCGTTGAGCGTCGGATCGGTGTTCTCCGGCCAGCCCAGCGTCGCGAACGGCCACAGCGCCGAGGAGAACCAGGTGTCGAGGACATCTTCGTCCTGCTTGAGGGCAACGCCCTGCCCTGCCTCGGCCTGCGCGTCTTCATAGGTTTCAGCGACGAACACGCTACCGTCATCTGCGAACCATGCCGGGATGCGATGCCCCCACCATAACTGGCGCGACACACACCATGGCTGGATGTTCTCCATCCAGTTGAAATAGGTCTTTTCCCACGACTTCGGCACGATCTTGACCGCGCCCGACCGCACCGCGTCGATCGCCGGCTGGGCCAACGTCTTGGCATCGACATACCATTGGTCGGTCAGCCACGGTTCGATGACCACGCCCGACCGGTCGCCATAGGGCGTCTGGATCGTACGCGCCTCGACCCGCTCCAGCAGCTCCTCGGCCTCCAGCGCGGCGACGACCGCCTTGCGCGCCTCGAACCGGTCGAGTCCCAGATAGTCGGCCGGGATCAGCCCGTCCGCCGTCTGGCACACCCGCGCCTGCGCATCGAGCATGTTCAGCATCTCGGCCGCCTTGAACCCGGCGCGCTTGCCCACCTCGAAATCGTTGAAGTCGTGGCCCGGCGTGATCTTGACCGCGCCCGATCCCAGTTCGGGGTCGGCATGGTCGTCGGCGACGATCGGGATCAGGCGACCGGTTATCGGCAGGCGCACCTGCTTGCCGATCAGCGCGGTATAGCGTTCATCCGCGCCGTTCACCGCGACCGCCATGTCGGCGAGCATCGTTTCCGGCCGGGTCGTCGCGACCTGGATGAAGCCGCTGCCATCGGCCAGCGGATAGCGCAGGTGCCAGAAGCTGCCGTTGATCTCGCGCGTCTCGACCTCGAGGTCGCTGATCGCGGTGCCGAGACCGGAATCCCAGTTCACCAGCCGCTTGTCGCGGTACAACAGCCCTTCGCGATAGAGCTGCACGAACACCTTCAGGACTGCGGCTGAAAAGCCTTCGTCCATGGTGAACCGTTCGTTGGCCCAGTCCATCGAACAGCCTAGTCGCCGCAGCTGACCGGTGATCTGCCCGCCGCTTTCCGCCTTCCATCCCCACACCTTCGCAACGAAGTCGTCGCGGGTGAAGTCGGTACGCTTCTGCTGCTGCTGCGCCATCTGGCGTTCGACGACCATCTGCGTCGCGATGCCGGCATGGTCGGTGCCGACGACCCAGCGCGCATCCTTGCCCTGCAACCGGGCATGGCGGACGAGGATGTCCTGCAGCGTGTTGTCGAGCGCGTGGCCGATATGCAGGCTGCCGGTCACGTTGGGCGGGGGATTGACGATGGTCCACGGCGTAGCGTCGGCACGCTCTGGCCGGAACAGGCCGCCCTGTTCCCAATGGGCATACCAGCGCACTTCGATGGCGGCGGGGTCGAAAGTCTTGGGCAGTTCGCTCATACACCGCCGCATGGCGCGGATGCGGCGGCGTTGCAAGAGAGCGGGGTTATTCCCGTCCGCTGATCCGGGCGATCTCGCGCGCGACCATCGATTCGACGATACCGGGCAGCTGGGCGTCGAGCCATTCGCGCAGCATCGGGCGGAGCATTTCGCGCACCAGCCCCTCCAGCGAATCGGCGCCCGGGGTTTCCGGCTTCACCAGCATCCGCGACAATTGGTCGAGCGCACCCCGGCTCGCTTCGGCGGCGCGATCCGACACGATCGACGGGGCGGCCTTGGGCGCGGCTGCAGCGGCGACCGGCTCGGGCTCGCTCTGCGGTTCGGGCGCGCGCACGCGTTCGGCGCGCGGCGGCTCCGCCCGCATCGCCTCGACACGCGGCGGGGGCGGCGGGGCGGCGACGCTCTGGTTCAGTTCCAGCACTTCGTCACGGTCGTCGAGATCGCGGACCTGCGCCGTGCGAATCGACTTGCGGCCGCGCAACGCCTGGGCCGATCCCTCGCCCTCTTCGGCGATGATCCGCTTAATCGAGGACAGTATGTCCTCCATCGACGTTTCGTTGCTGACATCCCCCATCGCAACCCTCATCTCTATCGCCTCTCGAACGCTTAGCTGTCGGGGTTGGCGCGCGGCGTGTCAACGCCCTGCGTGGCGCGCGGGGCGCCGCCCTGCCGATTGGGGGCGTCGATGCCCTGCGTCGGTGTGTATGGATTGGGGCTGCGTTGCAGCGACGGATCGAGTTCCTTGGTGACGACCGGGGTCTGTGCCGGGGTGTTCACCGTGCTGGGCGCGACCGGCACCGGCGCGGGATCGCTGCTCCAATCCCAGATGTTATTGCGGACACGATCGTAGTTCGCGATCGGATCATACAGCGCACCGCCGTCGAGGCCCAGGTCGCGTGCCTCCGCACGCCCCATTGCCGCCAGCAGCGCGAAGCCCGCGACATAGGCGTTGCGCCGCGCCGACACGAGCTGGACCTGCGAATTGAGCAGTTCCTGTTCGGCGTTCAGAATGTCGAGGATGGTGCGCGTGCCGACGCTGTTTTCGGCGCGAACCCCCTCCAGCGACAGCCGGTTGGCGGCGACCTGCACCTCCGACGACTGGATCACGCGCAGCGCCGACTGCCATGCGGCGAAGGCGGAACGGGTGTCGGAAATGACGCCGCGTTCGATCTGCGTCACCTGCTCGATCGCCACGCCTTCGAACGCCTGCGCACGACGAATCTGCGCGCTCGGACGGCCGCTTTGGAACAGGGGCAACGACATTTGCAGCCCGGCCTGCGCCGATCCGCCATCCTGTTGCAGCACTACGCCGTTAACCGACTGCGCCGATCCCAGGAAGCTGGTATAGCCGCCGCTGCCAACCGCGCTGATCGTCGGCAGTCGCGCCGCGCGCGCGGCGCGGACGTCGAAACCGGCAGCATCGCTCTGGCGACGCGCAGCGATCAGCGACGGGTTGTTCGACACCGCCACGCCGACCGCAGCGTTCGGATCACCAGGCAGGTTCGGCAGCGCGGGCGGCGTATCGAGCGTCCCGGCGGGCTGGCCGGTCACCGCGACATAGCTTTCGCGGCTCTGGATCAGCGATGCCTCGGCATTGCGCAGCTGCGCCTGTGCGGATGCCAGTCGCGCTTCCGACTGGGCGACGTCGGTGCGGGTCAGGTCGCCGACCTGGAACCGGTCCTTCGACGCCTGAAGATTGACCTCCAGCACGCGGACATTCTGCTGGTTCAGCCGCACGATCGCTTCGTCGCGGATCACGTCGTTATAGGCGGCCACGACCAGCGTGAAGACATTCGCTTCGGTGCTGCGCAGGTTCGCCCGGCCGGCATCGACCCGTGCGTCCGCGGCCCGAACATTGTTGCGCACGGCACCGCCGGCAAACAGCGACTGCGACACGCTGACCTGCACCGTTCCCGTGCGTGGTGCCTGGGTGAAGCCGCGGCTGGCGGGGTTGATGACGTTTTCGATCACCGACGTCTGCGTCGTCACCTGCGGCAAGCCCTGCGCTCGCGCGATCGGCACCGTTTCGTCGGTTGCACGCAGGTTCGCGCGCGCGCCGGTCAGCTGCGGATTGGTGGCATAGGCGCGCGCCAGTGCCTCGCGCAGCGTCTCCGCGCTGGCCGGTCCCGCCAGCAGCGCAAGCGCCGCCACACCCCCGATGAACTTACCCCCCCGCATCCTGTCCTTACCTTGCGAACTGAAAAGTCTTGGGCTTGGCGAAGCCGGGCAGCTCGACACAGCCGAGATCGGCAAAGTCGGCGAGGCCGAAGCCGCCATCGGTCCGCCGCCCCAGCGCAAGCCGGGTGACGCCACGATCGACGATGCCGGTGGTCAGCCGACCGCCGGGCGCCAGCTGCGCGATGATCGCTTCCGGCACCGATTCGACTGCGCCGTCGATGACGATCACGTCATAGGGTGCCCCCTGCGCCCAGCCGGCGTTCAGCGGCCCTTCGACCAGCTCGACCTTCGCATCGGCGATCGCGTCGCGGGCGCCAGCGGCAAGCGCGGCGTCCTCCTCCAGCGCGACGACCGAGGCGACGAGCCGGGCGAGAACGGCAGCGCCATAGCCCATCGCGGCGCCAACCAGCAGCACGCGGTCGGTCGGCTGCAATTCGGCGGCCGTCAGCAGGCGTCCGGTAATGAGCGGCGGATTGATCGCGCGACCACCGGGCAGCGGCAGCGGCGCGTCGCGATAGGCGACCGCCGCCTGCGCCGGGGGCACGAAGCCTTCGCGGGGCACGTCGCCCATCGCGGTCACGACGCGCGGGTCGCTGACGGCGCTGGTGCGCAACTGGCTGACGACCATCGCATGGCGCATCGCATCAAAATCGGGACGGGTCGGGATCGAATCGGTCATGGTGCAATCCTGTCGCACAACTGTTTTATCCGCGCAACACACATCGCGCGACAGCCGCTGTCTATCGCGGCGCACGCCCGCCGCCAAGGATGCCCGCACGTATAATTTACGCGACCACGGTTGACACCGGCGCGCGCGGCCCGCAAATGCCCGCCTCCCACCGTATCGAGGCGCGATGGCGGAGTGGTGACGCAGAGGACTGCAAATCCTTGCACCCGGGTTCGATTCCCGGTCGCGCCTCCAACGGTGGGAATTACCTGACATTGCAGTAACGCAAAACGGGGCCACGGCATCGCCGCAACCCCGCTTCGCCGTGGTTCGCGCCGGATCAGGCGGCGAACTGGTTCATCGTGTTATGCGCGCCGCCGGCCTTCAGCGCGGCCTCGCCCGCGAAATATTCCTTGTGGTCGTCGCCGATGTCCGATCCACTCATATTCTGATGCTTCACACAGGCGATCCCCTGCCGGATTTCCTGCCGCTGGACGCCCTTCACATAGCCGAGCATCGCCGTATCGCCGAAATATTCGCGCGCCAGATTGTCGGTGCTGAGCGCGGCGGTGTGATAGGTCGGCAGCGTGATGAGGTGATGGAAGATTCCCGCCCGCGCGCTCGCATCGCGTTGGAACGTGCGGATCTTCTCGTCGGCCTCCAGCGCCAGTTCGGTCGTGTCGTAATCGACGCTCATCAGCTTCGCCCGGTCATAGTCCGATGCGTCACGCCCCTCCTCGACCCAGCGGTCATAGACCTGCTGGCGGAAATTCAGCGTCCAGTTGAAGCTGGGGGAATTATTGTAGACCAGCTTGGCGTCGGGCACGACCGCGCGGATGCGGTCGACCATCGACGCGATCTGTTCGATATGCGGCTTTTCCGTTTCGATCCACAACAGGTCGGCGCCGTTCTGCAGCGAGGTGATGCAGTCCAGCACGCAGCGATCCGCCCCGGTTCCTTCGCGGAACTGGAACAGGTTCGACGCCAGCCGCCTGGGCCGCATCAGCTGCCCGTCCCGCTCGATCACCACATCGCCGCGCAAGGCGGTCAGGTCCTCGACCGGTTCGCAATCGAGGAACGCGTTATACTGGTCGCCCAGGTCGCCCTTCGCAGTCGAATAGGCGATCTGTTTGGTCAGCCCGGCGCCCAGCGAATCGGTCCGCGTGACGATGATCCCGTCATCGACGCCCAGCTCGAGGAACGCGTAGCGACAGGCGCGCACCTTCGCGAGAAAGTCCTCGTGCGGGACCGTCACCTTGCCATCCTGGTGGCCGCATTGCTTTTCGTCGCTGACCTGATTCTCGATCTGGAGGGCGCAGGCGCCCGCCTCGATCATCTTCTTCGCCAGCAGATACGTCGCCTCGGCATTGCCGAAGCCGGCGTCGATGTCGGCGATGATCGGCACCACATGGGTTTCGTGCGCGTCGATCGCGTTGCTCAGCCGTTGCGCCTCCAGCGCGTTACCGCTCTCCCGTGCCGCGTCGAGGTCACGGAACATCATCCCCAACTCGCGGGCATCGGCCTGTTTCAGGAAGGTGTAGAGTTCGGCGATCAGCGCGGGCACGCTGGTCTTTTCATGCATCGACTGGTCGGGCAGCGGGCCGAACTCGCTGCGCAGCGCCGCGACCATCCATCCGGACAGGTAGAGATACCGCCCCTTGGTCGTACCGAAATGCTTCTTGATCGAGATGATCTTCTGCTGGCCGATGAACCCGTGCCAGCAGCCCAGCGACTGGGTGTAGGCGGCCGGGTCGGCGTCATAGGCCGCCATGTCGCAGCGCATGATCCCCGCGGTGTAGCGTGCGATGTCGACCCCGGTCAGGAACCGGTTCTGCACCCGCATCCGCGCCACCGCTTCTGCATCGATGCCGTCCCAGGTGCCGCGATGCTGCTGGATCAGGGATGCGGCGCGGGCCGCCTGTTCTTGGTAGGTCATGGTCGGTCCTTCGGAAACGATGCCGCGCGGGCAGCAGCGGGCGGCCACCGGCGGCGCGATGCCGCCGGTGCCGGGCCTGTGGAGATGGACGGGATGCGCGGGACCTTCCCGCGCAGCGATCAGCCGAGGCGGCCGAGGCGGTGGTAGAGGTTGGAGAATTTCGACGACCGCGGCTGTTCGGCAATCTGCCGGACATAGGCGCCGACGGCTTCCTTCAGCAGGCCGAAGTCCTCGGTCGAGAAAACGGCGCGGCTGCGTGGCGGTTCATTGGTCATGCTTCACACCCTCTCGCGGGTGGCGAACCGTTCGCCACCGATGCAGTGTTGAAAGCATGACAAACCGCGCCGGGTAAACGCGGTTCGACGTGCTGTTGGTGTCGTAGCGTGCGCACCGCGCCGCCGCATCCATGTAGTATTGTAAATTTCATACAACGCGGTGCGTGGTGGCACCGCCTATTTGCCGAACGCCCGGATTTGCAGAAGGAGCGCATCGCGCTACACGCGCCGCCATGCACGGTGCCCCGCTCACGCTCTACAATTCGCTCAAGCGCAGCCTTCAGCGGTTCGAACCACTCGACCCTGCCGAGGGTGTCCGGGTCTATTCCTGTGGGCCGACGGTCTACAACTACGCCCATATCGGCAATCTGCGGGCCTATGTGTTCACCGATACCTTGAGCCGTGTGCTGCGGTGGAAGGGCTATCCGCTTACCCACGTCATCAACATCACCGATGTCGGCCACCTGACCTCCGACGCCGATGCCGGCGACGACAAGATGGAGGCCGCCGCGAAGGCGCGCGCCCAGTCGATCTGGGACATCGCGGCGCATTATACCGCCGCGTTCAAGGGCAATCTGCGCGACCTGAACATCGACGATCCGACCCGCTGGTCGGTCGCGACCGATCATATCGCGGAAATGATCGCCTTTGCCGAACGGATCGCGCCCGGACATTGCTACGAGATCGAAAGCGGCCTGTATTTCGACAGTTCGACCGTGCCGCACTATGGCGCGCTGGCCGGCGGGCAGGACGATGCAGGCGAAGGGCGGATCGATCCCGTGGCGGGAAAGCGCCACCCACAGGATTTCGCGATCTGGCGCAAGACGCCGGCGGGCGAGAGCCGGCAAATGGAATGGGACTCGCCCTGGGGCAAGGGCGCGCCCGGTTGGCACCTCGAATGCTCGGTGATGAGCATCAAATATCTGGGGGCGCCGTTCGACATCCATACCGGCGGCATTGACCACCGCGAGATCCATCACCCGAACGAGATCGCCCAGAACCAGGCCTATTGCGGCTGCGCCGACAGCGGCGCCGCCTTCTGGATGCACAACAACTTCCTGGTCGAACGGTCGGGAAAGATGTCGAAGTCGAAGGGCCAGTTCACCACGCTCAGGACGCTGATCGACGGCGGGGTACACCCGCTTGCCTATCGGTTGATGTGCCTGTCGGCGCAGTATCGGTCGGAACTGGAATTCTCGGCGGACAATCTGCTGGCGGCACTGACCCGGTTGAAGCGGCTCGTGATGACCGTTGCCGGACTGCGCTCCCGCGCGACGGGCGAAGGGGACGCCGGCAAGGCGGCTGCCTATCGCGAGCGGCTCGACGCGGCAGTATCGGACGACCTAAACACGCCACGCGCCCTGCCGGTGCTGGACGAATTGCTGGCCGACAAGAAGCTGACGCCGGCGGACCGCTTGGCCGCGCTGGCCGATTTCGACGCGGTGCTGGGCCTCGCCCTCGCCACGATCGATCGCACCGACCTGCGCGTCCGCCCGGCGGATGCGACGATCGACGCGGCAGCGATCGACGCGCGGCTGGCCGATCGCAAGCAGGCCCGCGTCGCAAAGGACTTCGCCGCAAGCGACGCGATCCGGGACGAACTGGCCGCTGCCGGCGTCGAGGTCATGGACGGCGACCCCCTCGGCTGGGACTGGCGCCCGACCCTCGCCTGATTCCGCTCTCCTCCCCTGCAGCGGGAGGGAAGGACGAAACGCGCCTAACCTCTTGCGAGCGGCCCCGCTTCCCCGCCATACCCGCGCCCGAGAATCATCGGGGGTCGATATGCGGGGACAGGTGCTGGGCGTTGATCGGAACGGACGCGAAGGGCGGATCGCCGGCGACGATGGGCAGCGTTACTGGTTCGAACCGGACGACTGGTC
>CAJYRU010000092.1 GCA_913777295.1 uncultured Sphingomonas sp.
TGACGCTCGACGAAAGCGCCGATCGACGCCGCGTGTGGCTCTATGGAGAGGAATTGGACGGCACCGGGCGGGTGAGCTTCAATCTCTACCGCCTGCGCGACGCCCGAGTGGCATTGCGTCCGTGCGAGATGCCGGCGGCGACGGTGGTCGCCTTCGTGCGGGGCTACCAGGCCGAATCGCGTTGACGCCGCTCCGCCCCCATGGCAACGGGAGCGGCACGCGGGTGTAGCTCAATGGTAGAGCAGAAGCTTCCCAAGCTTACGACGAGGGTTCGATTCCCTTCACCCGCTCCATCACCGCGCTGAACCCACGGATTTCCGCCATTCCGGCGTCCGGCCGCGCTTCGCGGGACACCTGGCTGTAGCACCAAGCTGCGCACACGCCGCCGTCGTCCGCCCGCAACCAAAGCCCGTGCCGGCGACCGGTCGAGACGTGGGACGTGGCCTCGATCACCTATCTGTGCCGGCGTGGCGCGCGCTATTACTACCGCCGCCGCCTGTACCAGCGGAGCGTCGTCAACCATCCTATAAGCATCTCGCTCGGTACCGCCGATCCGATCGAGGCACGTCGCCTCGTCCCCCGGCTGTCCGCCCGATGGGAGATGATGGCGATGCAAATGTTCAACCGGACCAGCCGCGGTTTCCTCCAGGCGCAGGAACTGACGCGCATCTTCCGCGCAGGGCTCGACGAGGAGTTGGGGCTGGCGATGGCCTCCCATTTCGATGCCCCCGACGCGCTGGAAGGGAACCGCCGCACCTTGCGGGTGCTGGAGGCGGCCTATCGGATCGCGGCGCGTCTGCCTGCCGATGCGGACAGCGTGCCGGAAACCATCGTCAACGAGCTGACCGACGGCTTCTCGGAGGAGGATCGCGCAGCCGTCGTGATGATGCTCCGTTCTTTGGCGCCCCATAAGAGCGCCCAACGTGACGCGGAGAGCGCCTTGACGGCGATGTCGGCACCGACGACCCCGCGCGCGATCGATGACGCGCGCGTCCAACTCCTCCGGGCACCCGCGACGACACGCCCCTCCATGCTGCTCTTCCACATCCTCACTAACCGGCTATTCGCGGCCGAGCACCGGTCGCCGGGCGCTCAGGAGTTCCTCGAGAGATACGCCGCGGAGGCGTTCGCTCCCGGGCCCGAGGCGGTGATCGTCGGCACATACATGGGCGAGGTCGACTGGCCGCTGGAGGAGCATTCAAGCGCGCTCGATCGATATTTCAAGGAGCGTGTGCGGAAGAGCGGCCTCCACGCACCCAGGATTTTGGAAGCGGCGGCGATTCTCGCCTTGGCCGAGCGCTTCCGCTCTGGGGGCGACCCGGACGGAGCGAGGCGCCTGATCGGTCAAGCGGTTGAGGCGGATCCGGCCATCGCGGCGCTTCGCGAATTTGAGCGCGAGTGGTCTCCAGAGACTACGGTCAACTGGAGAGCGCTGCTGCTACCGGCAAGGTCGGATCCCGACCCTGAGGAGTCGACCGGTGACGCCTAGCCCCTTGCCTCTGTCGGTAGACGGCCAGCTTGAAATCGCGGTCGTGCAGACCGCCGATCTAGCAGCAGCGGCCGTCGAAGCCGATGCCGTCACTGCTCGTCATCTCGATGCGTTACCAGCGTCTGCCGGCAGGCGCCATCTGGCGCCAGACGAAGACGGGAGTCCGGATGTGGGAGGGCTCCCGGCAGCGATCGGAGATTTCACCCTTGTTCCGTTGCCGCGGTCGCTTCGGCTGGGTCGGCAGCCAACCGCAGCGACCGATTGCCCGCAGCCCTTCTGTCGCGGGTCGAGGTCATCCAGGTGCCAGGGCCGCGACCGGAAGATGCCGAACTGGTGCTACCCGCTCTCTGGCGGGACATCGCCCATCAGCTCGGCCTGCCGCCATCGGCACTGCCGCAGGTCGAACAGGCCGCCGAAACCGCGCTGCTGCGCCTGTTTCGACGGACGCGCTCTGTACGCCGGCTGCGGCAGGCGATCGAGACGCTCGTCGCGGTGTCGGCACGCCATCGGCTCCGTGAAGTCCATTGATGGTCATCGAAGGCGGTGCGGTGAGCACCGTCAGGAACGGGAAAAATGCTCCGGCCGGGAAGCGGCCGTCACCAGAAAGGAATGAACCCATGGAAATGATCGTCCGCCACCAGAACTTCATGCTCGCGCTGCGTCAACTGATGGGCTGGCCCACTTTCAAACC
This sequence comes from uncultured Sphingomonas sp., assembly GCA_913777295.1. Lineage (GTDB taxonomy): Bacteria > Pseudomonadota > Alphaproteobacteria > Sphingomonadales > Sphingomonadaceae > Sphingomonas. Next base: position 2,181 of record CAJYRU010000092.1, read on the forward strand.
GGTCAACGACGCGATCGCGTTCACCTCAGGCCAGACGATGTCCGTGCCGGTTGGCGCTGAGCTTGGTCGCATCGCACAGGTGCTGAACAAGGACCTCGTCTATTCGGGATGGTCGAACGCCACCGTCAGGGAACCGGATGGCTTTGCCATCGCCTTTCGCGATCTGGTCACGGTCGACATCATCGATCGGCTCGTTCCCTTCGCAGCGGACAATCGCGCACGCTTGATCCTCGTCAGCACCACCACGGACGAGCATTTCGCGATCGACACACGGGGATCGCTGATCCGCATGGCAGGTCGGCCAAAGGCCATCCGCAAGGGCCGTGCGCTGGCGATGTCGAGGATCAAGGCGCTGGCCGCCACCCGTAGCAGCGACCTGCTGCCGGATAACCAGTTCGTCGCCCCCGGTGCCGCCGTTACCCACCCGCAGCCCTTGAACGAGACGATCGTCCGCTTCGCCTGACTTACCCGGCGGTCACCCGTCGGTGGCCGCCAATTCCTGATTGTTCTGGAGAGTTTGCATGCCCCTCGAAGCCACAACGCCTCGCCCACGACGCAGCTGGATCGTGCTCGATATTGAGTCCGCCGTTCTCGATCACACCGCCCACCAGCGCTATCAGCAAATGAAGCGTTGGACGCCGTCGCCGGACAAACCGATCCGCCGTGGCTACACCCGCAGCGAAGATCCGCTGACCTGTCCGCGGTGGGTGTTCCAGACGCTCTGCGTCGCATCGATCATGGTGCTGGTCGAGGACGTGCAAGGCGGTGTCGATGTGCGAAGCTTCGAGACACTGTCCGCCCCGGAATTGGATGAACGCGGTGTTGTGGCTGGCGTGTTGCGCGTGCTGGCCGACGCCCCGCCGGACGCGGAACTCTGCACCTGGATGGGCCTCGCGCATGATGTCCCGCTGTTGATTGCGGCCGCGATGCGCCATGGTCTGTCGCTGCCACGAGGCTGGGGCTGGTTGGCGCATGGTGGTTTCCACCGCGACCGGCACATCGATCTGGCCCGTGCGCTAACTGCGGGCATGAAGATCAAGCCGATCCATCTGGCCGAGGTGCTGGCCGCAATGGATTTGCCGGGCAAGATCACCTGTCCGCCCTTCGCGGTCACCCGGCTGATTGAGGCGGGGCGGTGGGAAGAGGTGGCATCCGCTTGCGAGGTCGACGTCATCTCGACCGCGCTGCTACTGGCCCGCTGGCGGCGGCTGACCGATCCCCGTGCCGAGGCCGAGGCGGTCGAGGATCGTATCCTTCGCCGCGTCATCGAACAGCGACCGGACCGGGGGTACATCACCGCGTTGCAGGCACATCGAGATCGACGCTTCGCCGAACAATATGCGAAGGCCGCCAATGATGCAGCGGTCCTGGCACCGTGGCTGGATCAGGATGCGGCCTGATGCTTCACCGTTGCTTCACCAACCTGCGTTAGCCTCGCCGTCATGACAAGGCTGATCCTACTCTCACATGCGCCGATCTGGGAAAACGTGGACAGCCTGTCTGCGGATTCTTGTATTGGCGCATGAGGAAATAGGACCCGTCATGTCCAAGCCCTTCGTTCCTGCCGAGGACGCCCGCCAACTCACCCGCGACGAAATCAAGGCCGAACTGGTCAGGATCGATATGACGCCCGGCACCGCAATCACGCGCTGCGCCGAACAATTCGCCGCCGATTATCCTGGGGAGGGGCGCGATCTCCTTCAGACGGCAATCGTCGGTGCGCTGACGACGCGGACGTGTCGTGAAGGGGTGTCGGGCGAGCGGTTCCTGGCAGGCATCATGCGCAGCATCGCCTCGACCCATCGCCGCGCTCGTGAACGGCGTGGCGAGAACGTCGTGTCGCTGCCAGTCGAGGTCCTGGCCGAGCAGATGGCGATGGGCGGCTATACCGTCATGGCGGCCGACGACGTCATCGAGATCGAACGTGTGCGGCTGGTGTGCGAGCACATCCTCGACCAGCTCAGCGCCGCCTCGCCGCGTCAGGCCGCGCTGATCGACGGGATCGGCCTCGGGCTGCGCGGGCAGGCGCTTGCCGACCACCTTGGCCTGTCCATGCAGGATCTCGCTACCGTGCGTCGCACGCTGAAGCGTCACGCACAACGTCTGTGGATCGACGTCGATACGCAGATCTTCCGATCCGAGGCGTCAGCCGGCGCACAGTAAAAGATGGCGCCGCGCGGGCTTCTATCCACCTTTCCCGCAATCCAGGGTGGCGCGGCACTGGCCGCGGACGAGATGGCAAGATCTGCTGTCAAGATGGCTGCACGTAAAAATCAGCAAGGAGAGGTGAATGGAATATATTTCGCTAGCGGGCCTCGCGTGGCTGGCACGGTACGGCCTGAATATTGATTTGATGATGGATCGATGGAAAAATGGCCGTGGCGTCACACCTCGCCGCACATCATCCGATCAAAATCCAGATTGTAGAGATGAAGATTTTCCTGACGGCGGCATCATATATCATCGTGGATTTTGGCTGACGTATCAAATGTGTAATGGCATTTCTTATGACGAGATGCGCAATCGGCGTGCTAAACTGGTCATTCGAGGAAATACCCTTTCCGAAGCCGCTATCGGCAAGCTCTACCGATCGGCCACACCGCTCAGAGATGTCGTGGAATTGCCCGAACATTTCATCGTTACCTTCGCCAATGCCAAGATAATCCGAGCAAGGAATTTGGAAAAGAATGCGGTGGAGTTCCTGTTGCGGGTAGATTGGATGACGACCACGCAGGCTTACAACCTCGAGCGGATGTGAGCATATGTGACCCGTACTGACGCCGCCGGCGGCAGTACGGGCGCTGTTGGGTCAGCTTTCCATTTTACCCTGCTCGTCAGCGGTGCCGCCGCTCCAGATTTCACTCATCGGCATCGCATCGGGTTCAGCATCGCCCGCCGATACGGCCCCACTACTCCGCGACCCTTCGATCGCCTCGGGCTGCTCGCTGCGGATTTGAATGTCGGCGTTGGTGTCAGCAACGGGTTCGCGATCGTCATGGTCGCCGTCCGGCCTGTCATTCGACTTGATCTCAGCCGAAGGCTGATCGCCCGCACCGAGTTCGACCCCGCCGACCTTGGTGATCGTGGGCTTATCCGACTGAATAGAAAGTTGCTCCAGCCGTCCGATCAGTCGATCTTCACGACGACGGGCATCATCGAGCTCAGCCGTGAGCTGGTTGATCTGCGTCTTTGCGGCATCACGTTCCTGCCCGGCTTCGATCCAGAAATCCGTGAGCATCTTCACCTCGGTTTCGCTCCTCGTGTGGCGCTGCTCGGCCATCGCGATGCGAAGCGAAGCGTCGCGATGTATCACTGTGACCGTATCCCGGAAGGCGTTGAGCAGGGAATTCATGCCATCCGCCGTAAAGCGATCGAAAAGGCTCTCAAACGCTGCGCGGACTTCGGGCGGGACTTCGAGCGCCGGCGGGGCGTCCCTTTCAGCCCCGGCGGCCAGCCAGAGCTTCACATTTTTGTAAAAGAGACCGTTGGGCTCGACGCCCAACAAGGCCGCCGCCTGATTAATACAGCCATCCGGTTTCCACAGTCCGGACTTGACCAACTTTTCGAGCTTCTCCGCCAAGACATTGGGACGGAGCCAATCCTCACTCTTCTTCATGGTATCACTCGCCGTCTGCGAGCCCGACTGATCCTGCGAAAGCTGCGAGACCTGCGATATCGCAGGTCTCGCAGGAGACGGCATTCAACAGGTCGATCCGACTGGCACATTGTCATCTTGCGCCAGAGCCAATTGGGTCAGGCGCGGGATTTGGTGACGATGGCGGTTATGGTGCGGCCCAATGTTGGGGCGGACGGTTTAACGACCGTTGCAGCACAAGTGGGTCGAACGCAGCGCTAATACGACGGATGCCCGATCGCAGACGCAGCCAAACCAGCATGCCGATCGAAAATAGCGTCACGATGATCGACTGCAGGCAACGATATATACCGGCGCCGCCGCGACGGCGGTCAGCCCTTGCGCCGACGATGCGCGACACGGCGGCAAGCAGTGTTCCGATCGCATCATACCGCCGGGCGCTCAAGGGCGCAGGCAGGGTCTGAGAAGGGGCCGAACTGCTCATCGTCTGTCTTTATAGGCTGGCGCGTCCACGCCGCCAACTCGATGGCGATCGCATGAAGAAAGTCTGCCCCCAGAAGAATGTAACCCGGGTAAGATTGGATAGGCCGAACCGATCCATCAGGATGACAATAGCAACGAGTCCACTATGCTGGATATATGGAAACCGATTCGGCAATCGCGGCACTCGGCGCTCTCGCGCAGGGAACGCGCCTGGATGTGTTCCGCCTGCTGGTGCGCCACGAACCCGCCGGGATGGCGGCTGGCGAAATTGCCCGCCAACTCAATGCCCCGCAGAACACCATGTCCGCGCACCTTGGTATTCTCGCCCGCGCGGGACTAGTCCGCTCCAAACGCCATAGCCGGTCGATCATCTACCGCGCCGACCTCGACGGCCTGCGGGCGCTGACGCTGTTCCTCGTCAAGGATTGCTGTGCGGGCAACGCGGAACTGTGCGCCCCGCTCATCGCCGAACTCGCTCCCTGCTGCTGAAAGGACGCCCCGTGGCTGTCGATATAGTCATCTATCATAATCCGGAATGCGGCACGTCGCGCAACGCCCTCGCCATGATCCGCAATGCCGGCATCGAGCCCCATGTGGTCGAGTATCTGAAGACCCCACCCGCGCGTGCGCTGCTGGTCGAGCTGATCGACCGCGCCGGTATGACGCCCCGCGATCTGCTGCGCGAGAAGGGGACGCCCTATGCGGAGCTGGGCCTGGGCGACACGTCGCTGTCCGACGACGCGCTGGTGGATGCGATGATGGTGCATCCGATCCTTATCAACCGGCCGCTGGTCGTCTCGCCGCTCGGCGTGAAATTGTGCCGACCATCCGAAGCCGTCCTCGATCTGCTGCCGAGCGACCAGCTTGCCGCGTTCGCGAAGGAGGACGGCGGACAGGTGATCGATGCGTCGGGCCAGCGCGTCGCCTGATGCTCTTTGCCGCCCTGATCTTCGTCGCGACGATCTCGCTCGTCATCTGGCAGCCAAAGGGCCTCGGCATTGGGTGGAGTGCGATGGGCGGGGCCGTCGTGGCGCTGCTCGCAGGCGTTGTCACGCTGTCCGACGTGCCAGTGGTATGGGGCATCGTCTGGAACGCGACCGCTGCGTTCGTCGCGATCATCGTCATCAGCCTGCTGCTGGATGAGGCCGGGTTCTTCGAGTGGGCGGCGCTGCACGTCGCGCGCTGGGGCGGTGGGCATGGTCGTCGACTGTTCGTCCTGATCGTGCTGCTTGGCGCAGGCGTGTCCGCGCTGTTCGCCAATGACGGTGCGGCGCTGATCCTTACGCCGATCGTCATCGCCATGCTACGGGCCCTGGAGTTCAAGGACAAAGCGACGCTGGCGTTCGTCATGGCGGCCGGGTTCATCGCCGACACCGCCAGCTTGCCGCTGGTCGTGTCGAACCTCGTCAACATCGTGTCGGCCGACTTCTTCCACGTCGGGTTCGGTGACTATGCGGCTGTGATGGTGCCGGTCGACCTCGTGTCGATCGCCGCGACGCTGGCGGCGCTGCTGCTGTTCTTCCGGCGCGACATACCGACAGACTATAACGTGCGGGCGCTGCGCGCGCCACGCG
>CAJYRU010000093.1 GCA_913777295.1 uncultured Sphingomonas sp.
ACCGAACGCTATTTCGCCGAGGAAATGGTGCCGGGCGACCTGGCGCAGGGGCTGCCGATCATCGTGCTGACCAATCCGGGCACGGCATCGGCGTCGGAAATCGTCGCCGGCGCGCTGCAGGATCATCACCGCGCGATCGTGATGGGCGAACGCAGCTTCGGCAAGGGATCGGTCCAGTCGATCTTCGACCTGTCGAAGAACACCGCCGTCCGCCTGACCACCGCGCGCTATCACACGCCATCGGGCCGGTCGGTGCAGGAAGGGGGGATCGACCCCGACCTGAAGGTGCCGCAGATTTCCGACCCCGATTACAAGAGCCGCCCGGTCTATCGCGAAGCCGATCTGCGCCGCCATCTGGTCAACGAAGCCGGCGTCGACGACAAGACGCTGACCGAGGATACGAAGGACGATCCGCGCTTCGCCGAAACTGCCGAATCGCTTAAGAAGCGTGGCATCGACGATTTCCAGCTCTATTACGCGCTGCAGACCATGGGTCGGGTCGGGCCGACCACGCGCATGGCAGCGGCACCGGCGGCCAAGCCGGGCAAGCGCTGATCCGATGCGGGCCAACGACCTGCCGCTGGCGCGCTGGATCGCGCTGCTCCTGCCGCTGACGCTGATCGCGGGGGCGCTGGCGTCGCAATATCTGGGCGGGCTGTATCCGTGCGAGATGTGCCATTGGCAGCGCTGGCCGCATTATGCCGCCATCGCCCTTGCCGCGCTGTCGTTCGTCGTGCCGCGCACGTCGGGCAAGCGGGCGCTGATCGTGCTGGCCGGGGTGGCGATCCTGACCAGCGGGCTGATCGGCGTGTTCCATGCCGGCGTTGAATATCATTGGTGGCAGGGGATCACCGCCTGCGCCAACACGCTGCACGCGACCGGCGGCGACCTGTTGGCGGCGATCGTGGCGCAGCCGGTGGTGCGCTGCGACGTGCCGCAATGGACGTTCCTTGGCATTTCGCTGGCCGGATTCAACGCGATCCTTTCGATCGCTGGTGCGTTGGCAGTGCTGGTTCTCGCGACGAGGAAGCGGACATGAGCAAGTGGCGTCCCGGTGACCGCAGGCCCGGTGGCCTCAAGTCGATGATCCGCGTCGATCAGGCAGGCGAATATGGCGCGACCCGCATCTATGCCGGGCAGCTGGCGGTGATGGGCGACCGCAGCCCCATGTCGGCCGCGATCCAGGGTATGGCGTTGCAGGAGGCGGAGCACCGCGCCTATTTCGACGCGCTGATCGCCGAGCGCGGCGTGCGTCCGACGCTGATCCAGCCCTTCTGGGACGTGGCCGGCTTTGCGCTGGGTGCGGTGACGGCGGCGATCGGGCCGGAGGCGGCGATGGCCTGCACCGCGGCGGTCGAAACCGAAATCGACAAACATTATGAGGATCAGCTCGCCGAACTGGGCGACGATCATCCTGAGTTAAGCGAAGCGATCGCAAGGTTCCAGGCGGAGGAACTGGAGCATAAGGAGGCCGCGCTGGCGCATGGGGCCGAACGCGCGCCGGCCTATCCCGTGCTGTCGGCGGCGATCCGCGCGGGGTGCCGCGTCGCCATCGAAGTTTCGAAACGTATTTGACCGACCGGGCGTTACCCCGGCAGGAGGACCTGATGACCCGCTTTCTTCTGGCCGGTGCCGCCGTTTTCGCCGCCTTCACCCTGCCCGTCGCGCCTGCCGCCGCGCAGGTCCAGAACGGCACATTGGTCATCTATGGCAACGACAAATGCCCAACCAATGCCGATGGCGAGGAAATCGTGGTCTGCGTCCGCCGCAGCGAGCGCGAACGCTTCCGCATTCCCAAGGAGTTGCGCGATGCCGAACCGACGCGTGACGGCGAAAGCTGGGCAACGCGGGTCGAGGATAATCTGAACGCCGGGTCGTTCGGCACGGGCAGCTGCTCGACGGCGGGTGTCGGCGGGCAGACCGGATGCTTTGTGCAGCGGGCGACTGCGGCACGGGCGGAACGGCGGGCACGGGCGAAGGCGGAGTCGGCGATTCCGCTGCCCTGACGGGTATCCGGACAGGCTAGCATCGCGCTTGGCCCGATTGACCGTCGACATGCGTCATCCCAGCGGAGGCTGGGATCTTCCCGTTACGCGAAGCGCACGCCTCGCCGCGGGCGGCCCCAGCCTTCGCTGGGGCGACACCTGAGGCTTCACCCGCCGAGGACGTGCATCCACATCGGCTTGCCCAGCACGCTGACCGAGCTTTCGAGCTTCTCCAGCGCCTGCGCAACGCAGCGTTCCGGCCCTTCATGGGTCACGATCGCGACCAGCACGCTGCCATCGGCATTGGCGCCCCGCTGCATCAGGCTTTCGATCGACACGCCGGCATCGCGCATCGCCGCGGCGATCTCAGCGAGGACACCGACCTTGTCCGCCACCTGCAGCCGGACATAGGCGCGGCCACGCCGCTCGCCGGCCTGTTCGGGGCTGGCGGCGGTCAGCGCGGCGGCGGGCATCGCATAGGGCGGGCCGAATTCGCCGCGCGCGATGTCGATCAGGTCGGCGACGACTGCGCTGGCGGTCGGGCCGTCCCCGGCACCGCGGCCCTGGAAGAACAGCCGGCCGACGAAATTGCCTTCCGCGACGACCGCGTTGAGCGACCCTGTGACATGCGCCAGCGGATGGTCGAGCGGGACCAAATGCGGATGCACGCGCTGGAACAACCCGTGCGGCCCGGCCTCGCCCACGCCGACCAGCCGGATGCGATAGCCAAGTGCCGCCGCCTCGGCGATGTCGGCCGCCAGTACATGGCGAATGCCGGTCACCGCGACCGCATCGAACGCCGGGCGCGTGCCGAAGGCGATGCTGGCGAGGATCGACAGCTTGTGCGCGGCATCGACGCCGTCGATGTCGAAGCTGGGATCGGCTTCGGCAAAGCCCAGCGCCTGCGCCTCGGCCAGCACTTCGGCAAAGTCGCGGCCTTCGGCCTCCATCTTGGACAGGATGAAGTTGCAGGTGCCGTTGAGAATGCCGAACACCTGCGAGATCTCGTTGGCCGCCGCCCCTTCGCGCAGGCCCTTGATGACCGGCACGCCGCCGGCCACCGCCGCCTCGAACTTCAGCGCGACGCCCCGCGCCTCGGCGGTCTCGGCCAGTTCGAGGCCGTGATGCGCGATCATCGCCTTGTTGGCGGTGACGAAGCTCTTGCCCGCCGCCAGCGTGCCGCGCGCCAGCGTCAGCGCCGGGCCATCCGACCCGCCGATCAGCTCGACCACGACATCGGCGTCGCCGGTCGTCACCAGCGCGGCGGTATCATCGACCCATTGATAGCGCGACAGGTCGACGCCCCGGTCGCGCGTGCGGTCTCGGGCCGATACCGCGACCACCTCGATCGGACGGCCGGCCCGCCGGGCGATCAGCTCGCCATTGGTTTCGATCAGCCGAATGACCCCCGCACCCACGGTTCCAAGGCCGGCGATGGCGACGCGGAGCGGTTCGGTCATACTTCCCTCTTGTTGCACACGTAACAAAATTGCGGCCGGAGCATCGCCCCGGCCGGTTTCATGTCTCTAGAGGGAGGAACGCGAGAGGGAAAGGGTGTTGGCTGACCCTTCCCGTTTGGTTCGAGCTTGTCGAGAACGCCTTTCCGCTGGGCGACCCGTTCTCGACGGACGCTTCTCGACAGGCTCGAAGCTGCTCGAACCGAACGGATGGGCAGCGGCGACGTTACTTCTTGATCAGGCCGATCTCGACCAGCCGTTCGTAGAGATAGTCATGCGAGCTGATCGGCGTGGGATAGCGGTTCGGGCGTTCCTCGCTGGTGCAGCCGGGCAGCGTCTCGATCAGGAAATCGGGCGCGGGGTGGAGGAAGAACGGCATCGAATAGCGCGAATGGCCGCGCCGTTCCGGGGCCGGGTTCACCACGCGGTGGGTGGTGGAGGGCAGCACATGGTTGGTCAGCCGCTGCAGCATGTCGCCGACATTGACGACCATCGCGCCGGGCGGCGGCGCGACCGGCAGCCAGCGGCCGTCGCGGTCGAGCAGTTCGAGGCCCGCCTCCTCGGCACCCAGCAACAGGGTGATGAGGTTGATGTCCTCATGCGCGCCGGCACGCACTTCGGGTGCATCAGCGGCGACCGGCGGATAATGGAGCAGGCGCAGGACCGAATTGCCATCCTTGACCGCGCGATCGAACCAGTTCGGCTCCAGCCCCAGATAGCGCGCGATCGCCGACAACAGCCGGTCGCCCGCCGCATCGAGCGCGGCAAAGAGGTCGAGAAACGCCTGCCGAAATCCCTCCGGCCGGTCGGGCCACACATTGGCGGGCATGACGTCGCCATAGCGATGCCCGGCGGCAAGCTCGCGACCGACATGCCAGAATTCCTTCAGGTCGACATGCGTCGCGCCCTTGGCAATCTCGGTCTTGAACGGGGTATAGCCACGCGCACCGCCGCCGCCCTCGACGAAATAGCGGCGCTTTTCCTCCTCGGGCAGGTCGAAGAACGCCTTCGTCATCGCCCACGCCCGGTCGATCACGCCCTGGTCGACGCCATGGTCGGACACCATCGCGAAGCCGAAGCGTTGGAATGACCCGCCAAATTCGCGCGCGAAGCCGTCGGGGTCCTGCTCCGCCTGTGCCATCGAAATCAGCGGAACCTGCGAAAGCGGCGTGTCGGCCATGAGTCTCAACATCCTGAAAGATACGGGTACAAGTGATGAAGATAGACATGCGGCGGGCGGACGAACAGGGCCATCCTTTGCGTGACCCGGCGGGCGACATGCGCCATGGAGGCTCCGCCATGTCGCAGACCATCGAAACCCCCGCCGAAACGCCCCTGCCCTCCGCCGACCGAGCGCCCCTGCCGTTCGGCGAGTTCGTCACGCTGATCGCTGCCCTGATGGCGTTGACCGCGCTGGGCATCGATTCGATGCTGCCGGCGCTTCCGGCGATCGGCGCGGCGCTGGACGTCGCCGAACCCAATACGCGGCAGTTCGTCATCACGTCGTTCCTGATCGGCTTTTCGGTGGCGCAGCTGGCCTATGGTCCGCTGGCCGACCGCTATGGCCGGCGCCCGGTGCTGATCTTCGGCCTGATCGCCAGCGCGATCACCAACCTGATCGCCGCGATTTCTGGCAGCTTCGTGCTGTTGCTGATCGCCCGGCTCGCCTCCGGCGCGGCGGTCGCGGGTGCACGGGTGGTGACGGTGGCACTGGTGCGCGACTGTTATTCGGGCCGGGCGATGGCGCGGGTGATGAGCCTGGCGTTCATCTTCTTCATGGCCGCGCCGGTGCTGGCGCCGTCGTTCGGCGAACTGGTGCTGGCCTTCGCATCGTGGCGCTGGATCTTCGGCGGGATCGCGATCGTCACCGCAGTCATCCTCGCCTGGTTCGTGCTGCGGATGCCCGAGACGCTGCCGGAATCGGAGCGACAGCCGCTGGAGCCGGCGCGTATCCTTGCGGGCTATCGCATGGTCCTGCGCGATCGCTACGCGGTCGGCTACACCATTGCTGCCGCATTGTTGTCGGGCGGGCTGTTCGGATTCGTCGGATCGATCCAGCAGATCATGGAGGTGACGTTCGAGCGGCCCAAGCTGTTGACCGTCGTCTTCGCCTGTGTCGCCGGCACGATGGCGGCGGGGTCGTTCTTCAATTCGCGGATCGTGATGCGGTTCGGCACGCGCCTCATCTCGCACGCCGCGCTGCTGGGGCTGGTCGCGGTCGCCGCCGTGCATCTGGCCGTCACACTGGCCGGCATCGAATCGCTGGCCAGCTTCATCGCGCTGCAGGCGATGATGATGGCCTGTTTCGGCCTCGCCACGTCTAATTTCTCGGCAATGGCGATGGAGAATATGGGGTCGATCGCCGGTACCGCGTCGTCGTTGCAGGGATTCGTGTCGATGCTGGTCGGCGCGGTGCTGGGCGCGGTCATCGGCCAGTCGTTCGACGGAACGACGGTGCCGCTGTACGGCGGGTTCCTCGGGCTGGGGCTGATCGCTCTGCTCGTCGTGTTTCGCACCGAACATGGCCGCCTGTTCCGCCGGGGATAGGAACCGGCTCCGCCGCCCACGGGTTTCCCCTGCCTGAACCAACAGGAGACGCGTAATGGGCGGGCATCAGGTGAACGGACAGGGCACCGGCGACGA
>CAJYRU010000094.1 GCA_913777295.1 uncultured Sphingomonas sp.
CGGCCTTTGCCGCGCAGTGGCGCATGGCATTGCTGGCAGGGTATGACCGGCTGGAAGAGATGCTGGTGTCCAAAGCCATCGCCGTGCTGGACGGCGTAGCGGTCGGCGATCCGGACAAGGTGGTCTGTGGCGCGATCAGTGTCGAACAGGCGATCAAGCTGCTCGACCGGCACCGGTCGGTCGTGAAAGGGGGCAGCGGCCATCGCGAACAGCGTTTCCGCGCGACCCAGGCCGAAACCGACGCCGTGCTGATCGCCCGGATCAAGGCGATGCGCGGCCGACAGGAACGTCGGGCATGAGCGGCGTCAATCCGCTGGTCGCGGCGATGGCCGAACTGAACGACGTACAGCTCGAACGCTTTCTGATGCGGGTTACGCCGCACCGACGCAGCGAATTGACGACCCGCTTCACGCTGTGGGCGCATGACGGACAGACGATCGCCGACAATGACTGGACGATCTGGCTGATCCAGGCGGGGCGTGGGTTCGGCAAGACCCGCGCCGGGGCGGAATGGGTGTGTGCGCGCGCGGCAGAACAGGGCGATTTGCGAATCGCGCTGGTCGGGGCGACGCGGCGCGATGTCGAAAGCGTGATGGTGCGCGGGCCGGCGGGGGTGCTGGCGATCGGTCGGCATTACGGGCCGGTTACGTGGCGTCCGTCGCGCGGTGTCGTCGAGTTCGGATCGGGGGCCGAGGCGCATGTCTATGCCGCCGAAAGCCCGGATGGTCTGCGCGGGCCGGAGCATCATGTCGCATGGTGCGACGAACTGGCCAAATGGCGCAATGCCGATGCGACGTGGGACAACCTGATGATGGGAATGCGGATGGGGGAGCGGCCGCAGACGCTGGTCACGACCACGCCGCGCGTCATCCCGCTGCTGCGCCGCATCCGGGCGATGGACGGGGTGCGGATCAGCGGCGGGCGGTCGCGCGACAACCGGCATCTGTCGGAAAGTTACTTCGCGCAGATCGAGGGAGCCTATGCCGGCACGCGGCTGGGGCGGCAGGAGCTGGACGGCGAGCTGATCGAGGATGTCGCGGGCGCCTTGTGGGAACGCGCGGTGATCGAGGCGCGACGGGTCGATAAGGTGCCGGCGCTGGTGCGGGTGGTGGTCGGGGTCGATCCGCCCGCCGGCATCGGTGGCGATGCGTGCGGCATCGTCGCGGTCGGCAAGGGGGCGGACGGCTTCGCCTATGTGCTGGAGGATGCGAGCGTTGCGGGGTTGTCGCCCGAAGGCTGGGCGGCGGCGGTCGCGGCATGTGCCGCGCGCCATGGCGCGGACCGGGTGGTGGCGGAAGCGAACCAGGGCGGCGCGATGGTGGCGAGCGTGCTGCGCGCGGCGGACGCCGGGCTGCCGGTGCGGCTGGTCCATGCATCGCGCGGCAAGGTCGCGCGGGCGGAGCCGGTGGCGGCGCTCTATACGGGTGGGCGAGCGTTTCATGTCGGCGCGTTTCCCGCGCTGGAGGACGAGCTGTGCGGGCTGGTCACCGGCGGTGGGTATGAGGGGCCGGGGCGGTCGCCGGATCGTGCCGACGCGCTGGTGTGGGCGATGTTCGAGCTGATGTTGGGGGGCAAGGGGGAGGCGGTGGTTCGGGTGTTGTGATGTTGCTTTGCGGGTGGGGCGGGGTTCTCGACCGACGCTTCTCGACAGGCTCGAAGCTGCTCGAACCGAACGGGGTAGTTGGGGTTAGGGGCGCTAACCCCTCCATCCGCCCACATCCATTTCTTCCCCTTCCGTTTGCTTCGAGCGAAGGTTCGAGCCTGTCGAGAACCGTAGTCGAGAAGGGGGTGCGGCAGGCGCGCCGTTTCGACCGGAGAAGACGCGAGACTTCGAACAAATCCGGGGTGACGGTGGGGGACGTAGTTCGCTTCGCCTTTGACCGTATCCCCGCGGAGGCGGGGATCCAGGGCCGCGGGCGGTGGCGTTGGTGGCTCTGGACCCCCGCCTTCGCGGGGGTACTTCCCATGCCTGGCTGCGGCGCGGCTTCCGCATCGTCAAACCGACCGGGCATGGCCCGATAACAGGAGAACACGCATGAAATGGTTCGGACGCAGGTCCGGGCGCGATGGCGCGCGTCCGGTGTTGGCGCGCGGTGGCGCGACCCTGTGGCGCGACGGCAGCGGGCCGGCGGCGGGGGATTGGGCGCAGGGCTATGAGGCGCAGCTGCGCGAGGCGTATCTGGGCAATCCGATCGCGCAGCGCGCGGTCCGGATCGTGGCGGAGGGGCTGGCGTCGTTGCCGCTGAAGGGCGATCCCCGGGCGGTCGCGCTGGTCGCGGCGCGGTCGGCCGGGCAGGACCTGCTGGAGAGTGTCGGCGCGCAGCTGTTGCTGCACGGCAATACCTATATCCAGATCCTCGACGATGGCGCGGGCGGGGTCGGCGAGCTGTATGCGCTTCGCCCCGAACGGGTGACGGTCGAGGCGGATGCGACCGGATGGCCGGTCGCGTATCGCTATCGTGTCGGCGAACGCGTGCTGCGGATTGCGGCCGAGGGCGAAGGAGGGCGGCCGGGGCTGATCCACCTGCGCGGCTTTCACCCGCTGGACGACCATTATGGCCTTGGCTGTCTGGGCGTGGCGGCGGGGGCGGTGGCGATCCACAACCAGGCAGCGCGGTGGAACAAGGCGCTGCTCGACAATGCCGCGCGGCCTTCCGGCGCGCTGGTCCATGATCCGGGCGATGGGGGCGTGTTGTCGGGCGAGCAGTTCGACCGGCTGCGCGCGCAGATGGACGATGCCTTTGCCGGGGCGGCCAATGCCGGGCGGCCGATGCTGCTGGACGGGGGCCTCAAATGGCAGGCGATGAGCCTGACCCCGGCGGACATGGATTTCGTGGGGCTGAAGGCGCAGGCGGCGCGCGAGATCGCGCTGGCATTCGGGGTGCCGCCGATGCTGCTGGGGCTGCCGGGCGACAATACCTTTGCCAATTACCGCGAGGCGAACCGGGCGCTGTGGCGGCAGACGATCGTACCGCTGGGCACGCGCGTGCTGGGCGCGATCGGGCAGGGGATCGATGCGTGGCTGGGGACGGGCGCGCTGGAGATCGAGGTCGAGGCGATCCCGGCCTTGAGCGACGAGCGCGACCAGTTGTGGGCGCGGGTCGCGGGGGCGGATTTCCTGACGCCGGAGGAGAAGCGGGGGCTGGTGGGGATGTGAGGGCGCTAGTTTGATCCGCTCACGCGGATGGGCGGCTCCG
>CAJYRU010000095.1 GCA_913777295.1 uncultured Sphingomonas sp.
TCATCGCCGGGCTCATCCCGCGGCACCCGGCATTGCCTCCCTCCATGCTGCGCCGGCTGGCGCGCGCATACGGCACGCGCATCGATCACCTGCTGGCAGACGTGCGTCATCCCGATGATCTGGGGGACGATTTCGGCGCGGGCCTGACCACGCGCGAGATCGACTATCTTTGCGACCACGAATGGGCACGCAGCGCGGAGGACATCCTGTACCGCCGCAGCAAGCTGGGCCTGCACGTTCCCGCGGATGCCGCGGCGCGGATCGACGACTACCTGCGTCGCCGGACGCCGGCGTCAGTGGATCAGACCATGCCGACTGACCAGGGCATTGAACGCATCGGTGGATAACGGCGCCTGAAACACGCATCCGGCCACGAGATCGTCCGCCCAGACGACCATCGCCGCGATCATCCCCAGCCCCGGCAGGTTCAGCCAGATCGGCTGATCGCGATCCATGTGGGAGAAGGTGAGCAACCGGCAGCCGTGAATCGACAGATCGACCACCCTGCACAAGGTTCGCGCCATGCCGCTCTGCTCGGCGGGGGCGTCCAGTTCGATCCGCGCGCGCTTGCTGCGACGGAACGGACGTGCGGCGGGGGCGTATTCGGCTGCGAACATGGCGGCTATACTAGCGCCGCCATGCCTAACGAACAATTAAGGACGTCCGCGCTTACTTGCGCAGCGTCAGGCCACCGCCGAAACGCTTGTTGAAGCGCGCGACCTGGCCGCCGGCGTCGAGCACCTGACCACGCCCGCCCGTCCACGCCGGGTGCGCCAGCGGATCGATTTCCAGCGTCATCGTGTCGCCTTCCTTGCCCCAGGTGGAGCGAGTCTCGTACACGGTGCCGTCGGTCATCTGGACCTTGATCATGTGGTAATCGGGGTGCGTGTCTTTCTTCATCGGTCGTGCTCCGGATATGGCTGGTTCCGACCAGCCTGGAAGGAAAGGCGCGCGCCTACGGCAAACGCGCGCCGAAGTCAAAGCGATCTGCGCGTCACGCCGGCTTGGGCGGATCGGCGATCATCGCGGTGAAATTGGCTTCGGCGGCGACTTGCCCGTCGATCTTCGCGACGCCGGCGAACTTGCACACCGACGATCGCTTCTGGACGAACTCGACCTCCAGCGACAACAGCACGCCCGGCTCCACCGGCTTGCGGAACTTCGCGCCCTCGATCGCCATGAAATAGACGAGCTTGCCCGATCCGGCGAGGCCCAGGCTTTCCACCGCCAACACGCCGGCGGCCTGCGCCAGCGCCTCGACGATCAGCACCCCGGGCATGATCGGACGTCCCGGGAAATGCCCCTGGAAAAAGCCTTCGTTGATCGTCACCGCCTTGATCGCGCGGATCGAGCGATCGCGGACGATTTCCTCGACCCGGTCGACCAGCAGCATCGGATAACGATGCGGCAGCGCGGCCATCACCTGCGCGATGTCGAGCGGGCCGATCGGCCCGCTCGTCGCGTCAACCGCGGTGTCGCTCACCGGCCGGTGGGGGCGCGGGTGTTGGCGGCAGGAGCAGCCGGGGCGGCGGCGGGCGCGTCGCCCTGCTGGCCCGGCTGCCAGTTCGCCGGCGGCGTGATGCCCACGGTCGGCACCAGACGGTCCAGCTCGGCCGTGATCGCCGACGTCACGTCGACGGTCGGCTGCGCGAACAGCGCGGCGTTCGGGCGCAGCAGCAGGCTGACGTTCTTGGCGCGCACCGCCGCGTTCACCGCATCGGGCAGCTTGGCGGAAATCTGCTCCAGCGCATAGGCCTGCGCACGGCTGGCCGGCGCGGTCAGGCGCTGCAGCTCGGCATTCGCGGTCTGCTCGCGGGTCTGGATCGCCTGGGCCTGCGTGCGCAACGACGCCTCGGTGGCCCCGGGGGCCGCCGCGGCCTTCTGATAGGCGGCGACCAGCGGTTGCAGCTCGGTGGTGATCGCCTGGCGACGGGCGGTCGCCTGATCGATCTGCGCCTTGTAGGTCGTCTGGATCTGCGTCCGCGCGGTGGCCCATGCCTTCGAATTGGCGACGGCGGCTTCCGGATCGGCGACCGCGACGCCTGCCACCTGCGCGACGGCGGTGGTGGCGACGAACGCGCCCGGCGCGGTCAGCGCGGCGGCGAGCAGGAGGTGCTTGAACTTGGTCATCAGAACTGCGTCCCTACGTTGAAGGTGATAAGCTTGCGGTCGTCGCCGCGCTGCGAAATCAGCGCCTTGGCCAGATCGATGCGCAGCGGGCCGAACGGCGAATTCCAGTTCACGCCGATGCCGATCGACACGCGCGGGCGCGCCGAATTGCCCAGGAACTGCTCGTCGAACGGCTGCGATGCGATCTGCGGCGTGTTGGGCACGATGCCGTTACACCCGCCATTGCCGTTCGGGATACCCGCGGCGCAGGTCGTCGGCACCAGCACGCCGGCGGCATTGACATAGGAATATAGTGGGTTGCCCGCCTGATCCTTCACCGGCAGCGGCAACACGATCGTGTTGCCCGCCGCGTCGGTCGTCGTCGGGAAGACGGCGGTCGGCAGCGGACGGGTGATGTTGAACAGGCTGCCGAACTGCGCGTAGATCGACGGGCGCAGCCCCATCTCGCGCGCGCCGGATCCCAGCGGCAGCTCCAGTTCGAACCGGCCGAGGTAGTAAGCGGTACCGCCCAGCGCATCGTCGACCAGCTGGTCGCGATCGGTGATCAGCACCTGCTTGCCGGCGGCATCGGTGGTGTAATAGCGGCGCTGCACGCGCGGCCCGACACCGCGAATGTCGAAGCCGCGGAACTGCGGCTCGCCCAGATAGAAACGGTCGTTGATGCGGATCCGGTCGACACCCTCACCGCGCGACTTCTCCAGCGACTTGATATAGCCGCCCTCGCCGACGAACGAGCCGATGAACCCGCCGCCGATGTTCACGAACTTCGAGAAGTCGAGCTTGCTGCGGATGTACTTTACGTCGCCGCCCA
>CAJYRU010000096.1 GCA_913777295.1 uncultured Sphingomonas sp.
GATCATCGTCAGCCGGAAATCGGGCAGGCTGCCGGCGTCCGCCTCCGCCGCCAGTTGGGGCAGCGCACCGATCAGCGCGTCGGTGCCCTTGCGCGGTTCGTTGCGCCCGACGAACAGCAGCCGCAACTCATCATTGCCCGGTGGATAGGATGCCGCCCGCCCCGCATCGACGATGGCTGGCGGCAGGCTGAGCCCGATCACCGCATGGCCCTGCCCCGGCGGCCGCGTGCCGTACAGCGTTGCGACCTTCGCACCATGCGCCTCGGTATTGGAGATCAACCCGGCCGAGGCGCGCGCCGACAGCGCCTCCAGCGTCACCGCCGCCCAGCGATCGATCCGGTCGCGCAGGGAACGGGGTTTGGCGGCGCTAGTCGCGACCGGGGTCGAATTGCGGGTGACGAGCGGCGCGGGACCGGTCAGCGCGACCCACAGTCCCGGCGCATACCAGTTGGTCGCCTCCACCACGTCGAACGGGCGTTCGGCATGGAGCTGGCGAACGGTCCGCGCGATCATCGCCGGGCCGCACAGATGGCCGATGCCGGGCCAGCGCCTGAGCCGCGCAAGCCACCCGTCCTCCGCCGCACCGATCACCTCGACTCCGTCGCTGCTGCTGCGACCGGTCCGGTCCATCGTGACGACGCGCACATCGTGTCCGGCTTCGGCGAGTGCGTGCGCGATCTCGCAGGCCGCGCGCGACAGGCCGCTCTTCTCGGGGGGATAGGCCCAGGTGAGAATGCCGATCCTCATGCGCCGGCACCTTGCGCCAGCGCGATCCGTTGCCGGTAGAGTGTCACATAATCCTCCGCCATGCGCGTCGCGGTGAAGCGTTCCTCGAACCGCTTGCGCACCCGCGCCCGGTCGAGCGTATCGATCCGGCCCAGCGCCTCGACGGCCTCGTCCTCGGTCTTCACGATGAAGCCGGTCACTCCCGGTTCGACCACTTCGCGCACGCTGCCGCGATCCCAGGCGATCACCGGCGTCCCGCACGCCATCGCTTCGATCATCACCAGCCCGAACGGCTCGGGCCAGTCGATCGGGAACAGCAGCGCCGCCGCCTCGCCCAGCAATGCCTGTTTCGCACGATCGTCGATCTCGCCGACATGCACCGCGTCCTCGGCCAGCAGCGGTGCGACGCGCTCCTCGAAATAGCGCGGATTGCCGACATCGATTCCCCCGGCCAGCCGGATCGGCCGCCCGGCGGCGCGGGCGACGGTGATCGCGACGTCGGGCCGTTTCTGATCGGTCATCCGCCCAATGAACGCGACGCCCTCACCCCCCGGCCCGGCCACGAACCGCTCGGCCGGGATGCCGTGATGCACCACGCCCGCGCGGTTGGCACGCGGCAGGGTGCGCGCCTGCGCCTGCGAAATCGCCGCGACCGGCAATTCGGGAAAGCTGTGGAAGAACAGCTTCCGGTCCAGCTCGTCCAGCCGCCAATGCACCGTGGTCAGGCTGCGCCCGATCCGGTCGCCCAGCACGGCCGCATGAGCGAACTCGCCATGGCAATGGACGATGTCGAACTCGTTCAGATGCCGGGCCAGCAGCCCCAGCTGCGCCGCCTCCAGCGCGGCGGGCACACCCGGCGCGACCGGCCCGTGATACGCTTCCAGCGCCGACAGGCTGGGATGTGCCGACAGATGCCGTGCGGTGGTCACGCTGTCGCTGGGCGCGATCAGCGTGACGTCATGGCCCATCGCCATCAGCGCCTCCGTCAGGTCGGACACCACCCGCTCCGTGCCCCCCGTGCCGCGCGGCGGCGTGGGATAGATGACCGGGGCGATCTGCGCGATGCGAAGCGGGGATACCATCGCCCACCGGAACAAAGCGCATCGGGAACGGTTCCCCTGTCAGCGGCAATAAGTCCGCGTTTTTCAACGGGAAAGTTCCGTAATGTTCATCCTCCACCTCGCCCTGCAGGGATGTCTTCGTGCGCGGGAGGTGGAATATGGCGTAACCGCGGATACCGGCGGTCATATCCGCTATATCCTCGATCTGGTCGCGGCCACCGGGCGGCATCCGGGGATCGCGCGGACGGAGATCGTCACCCGCGCCTTTCGCGGCGGGCCATTGGGCGAGGGCTATTGGCGCGCGGTCGAGGCGATTGACGAGACGACGCGGATCGTCCGCCTGCGCTCCGCCAGCGACGCCTATCTGGCGAAGGAGGCGCTATGGACCGAAACCGACAGTTTCGTCGACGCGCTGGTCGCCCATATCGAGGGCCTCGATCGCAAACCCGACCTGATCCACGCGCATTATGCCGATGCCGGCGCAGTGGCGGCGGCGATCAGGGCGCGGCTGGGCATACCCTATATCTTCACCGCCCATTCGCTGGGCCGGGTGAAGCAGGCGGCGTTCGGCACCGATTGCGTCGAAACCGCCGGGCTGGACCGGCGGATCGCGATCGAGGATCACGCCATCGCCCATGCCGATGCGATCATCGCCTCGTCGCGCGACGAGGCCGAGGTGCAATATGCCGGCTATCCGAGCTATGATCCCGGCCGCATCCGCATCATCCCGCCGGGCAGCGACCTGGGGATGTTCGCCGGCACCTGCACCGATGCAATGGTCGACGCGCGGATCGACCGGTTCCTCGCCGATCCGTCCAAGCCCGTCATCCTCGCGCTCGCGCGGCCGGTCAGCAAGAAGAACCTTGCCGCCCTCGTCCATGCCTATGGCCGGTGTCCGGCGCTGCAGACCGCCGCGAACCTCGTCATCGTGGCGGGCACGCGCGACGATCCGCGCAGCCTGGAACCCGAACTGGCGGGCAACATGGCCGAACTGTTTGCGTTGATCGACCGCTACGACCTCTACGGATCGGTCGCTATCCCAAAGACCCATGCGCCACACGAAGTCCCCGCCCTCTACGCCCATGCGCGCGCCAGGCGCGGCATCTTCGTGAACCCCGCGCTCAACGAGCCGTTCGGCCTGACGCTCTTGGAGGCCGCCGCCTCGGGCCTGCCGCTGGTCGCTACCGACAGCGGCGGGCCGAACGATATTATCGAAGGCTGCAACAACGGCATCCTCGTCGATCCGCGCGATCCGCTGGCGATCGGCCAGGCGATGTTGAAGATCCTGTCCGACGATGCGCTGTGGGACCGGTATTCGCAGGCCGGGGCGACGGCGGCCGAGCTGTACGACTGGGACGGCCATGTCGCGCGCTATGCCGAACTGGCGGCGGCAGTGATCGCTCCGCCCGCCCCGGCGATCGAGGCGCCGCGCCTGCTGCTGATCTCCGACATCGACAATACGCTGCTGGGCGAAACCGAAGCGGCGCAGGCGTTCAACCTGTGGCACGGCGACCAGCACGACATGGCATTCGGCATCGCCACCGGCCGCAGCCTGCACAGCGCGCTGGCGATCCTCGCCCAGAACCAGGTCGCGCCGCCCGCGGTGATGATTACCTCGGTCGGGTCGGAAATCTACCACCGGGTCCATGGCGGCGTCTATGAACGCGACGACCACTGGACCGCGATCATAGACGCCGGCTGGGACCGCGCCGCGATCGCCGCACTGCTGTCGACCCGCGGCGAGCTGCGCCCGCAAAGCCCGCTCGAACAACGCAGCCACAAGCTGAGCTACTTCACCGGGGGCGAGGCCGACATTGCGGAACGGATCCGCGACCTGCTGGCCGATGCCGGGCTGAGCGCATCGGTCATCCACAGCCATGGCCGCTATCTCGACATCCTGCCACTGGCCGCGTCGAAGGGGACGGCGGTCGACCATGTCCGCCGCCGTGCGCAGATGCGCCGCGACCAGGTGATCGTCGCGGGCGACAGCGGCAACGATGTCGAAATGCTGCGCGCCTGCGCCCATGCGATCATCGTCGGCAATTATTCCGATGGTCTCGCGCAGCGCCCCGACCTCGCCCACAGCTATGTTGCGCGGCGTGGCTATGCATTCGGCATCATGGAGGGGGTCGCCCATTTCCGGCGACTGCCGGCGCAGCGACTGTCGGCATGATCTCGGTCTGCACGCTGGTGCGCGGGCGGACCGCGCAACTGGCGCAGCTGATGGCCGGCCTCGCCCAACAGACGCTGCGGCCCGACGAACTGGTCATCGCCTATATGCAGGATGCCGCGCCGGACGGCCTGCCCGATCCGGGTGTGCCGGTATGCAGCGTGTTCGTGCCCGGCGATCCGATGCCGCTGGCCGCAGCGCGCAACGCGGCGGCCGCAGCCGCCAAAGGCGACCGGCTGATCTTCCTCGACGTCGACTGCGTGCCCTCGCCGACGCTGGTCGAACGCTATGCGCAGGCGCTGGACGCCGCCCCGGCAGTCTATCTGGGCGAGGTCCGCTATCTGCCGCAGGGGGCCTTCGATCCCGACAAGGGCGTCCGTCATCCGGTCAAACCGGCGCTGGCGGCGGACGAGATCCGCCCCGTACCCAGCCATGGCGAGCTGTGGGGCCTGTCCTTCGCGCTGCCCCGTGCGGCATGGGATGCGGCGGGCGGGATGGACACCGGCTATGTCGGCTATGGCGGGGAGGAAACCGACTTCGCCTGGGCATTGGAGGCCGCCGGCATCCCGATGGCCTGGGTCGGCGGGGCGGTTGCCTATCACCAGCATCACGCCGTCCACATCCCGCCGCTGCACCAGTTCGACGCGATCCTGCGCAACGCCACCCGCTTTCGCGCGCGCTGGGGGCGGTGGTGCATGGACTATTGGCTGGGCCAGTTCGCCGATGCCGGGCTGATCCGCTGGAGCGCCGGATCGGACACGATCGACCGGCTGCGCTCGCCGACGCCGGCGGAGATCACCGCCAGCCGGCGTGAGGATGCGCTGTTCAGCTAGAGGCGATCGACGTTCAGCTAGCTGGACGACTGCCCTCCTTGTCGTCACTCCCGCGCAGGCGGGAGTCCATATGCGCCGGCGTCACGAGTCCGGCCGAAACGTCGGCGGCTATGGATCCCCGTCTGCGCGGGAATGACGGACATGCATGATCGGCACCGAATGTCGATCCAGCCTGAGGCTCTTCCCGCACGGATGCCCCATGCTCCTCCGGATCTGCACAGCCCGTCCCTTCGCGTTCGACATCGCCCTGCCATGACCTTTTGCAGCAAGACCCGCGAAAGGACCGCCAATGCCCCGTTCGATCAACCTGCACCTGCTTGGCTGGGCCGGGGCCGCCGCCCTGCTCGCCGTGCCGCTCCTCGCCGGCGCACCCTGGACACCGTCCGACTATGCCTTTGCCGCCGTGTTGCTGGGCGCGGCGGGTGGGGCGATCGAACTCGGCGGGCGAATATCGCGCAACGTCAGCTACCGCGCGGGCACGCTCGTCGCCGTCGCCGTGGCGGTCCTGCTGCTATGGGTCAACGCAGCGGTCGGCATCTTCGGCAGCGAGGATAACGACGCCAACGCACTCTTCGGCATCGTCCTGCTCGTCGCCGTCGCGGGCAGCCTGATCGCCCGCCTGCGCGCGGCCGGCATCGCCCGCGCGATGCGGGCGGCGGCGGCGACGCAGCTCATGGTCGGCATCACCGGCTGGCGTGCGGGCTGGACCTCGCCCGGCGCCGCCGGTCTTTACGAAGCGACGATTTCCACGACCGTCTTCGGCGCGCTGTGGCTGGCCGCCGCCGCATCGTTTGATCGCGCGGCGGGCGCTTCCGCCCACAGCCGCACCGCCAGACCCTCGATATAATCCGCCGCCACCGCCGCCGCCTGGGGATCGTACAGTGCCGCCAGTGCCGCCGGGTCGAGCGCCTTCGCCTGATCCAGCAACCCGCGCCAAGGGGCCAGCGACCCCGGCCACTGGTGCAACGCCACCGCCGCACCGACTTCGGCCAGCCGGTCGGCCTTGCGCGTCTGTTCGGCGAAATACCGCCATTCGGGCGCGCAGATATAGGGGCGGCCGACCCGCGCGATTTCATGCACCGTGTTGTCGCCTGCCGACGCGATCACGACATCGGCGGCGGCGATGTGGTCGGTCACGCCATCGACCCAGCCCTTTTCGACCAGATTGCCGAAATCGGTCTCATGCCCCTCGCGATGCACCGGTCCGACGACCAGCCACAGCGCATCCGGCACCGCGCGCGCCGCCATGGTCAGCGGGGCATAGGGCGTTCCCGCCCCGCCACCACCGGTCAGCACCAGCACGACTTCCCGATCGGGATCGATCCCCAGCCGCGCCCGCGCCTCCGCCCTGGTCGGCACGGCGTCGGTCGTGGTGCACAGCCCCCCGGTATAGCAGGTCTTTGCCCGGCCCCAGTCCGGGAAGTCGTCCTGCTCGATCGCTTCGTCGAACGGCGCCAGCAGCCCGACGCACGCCTGATACGCGCCCAGATGCCCCGGATCGGTGCGGTCGCCATGCATCCGGATCTTGATCGCCGGGACGCTGGCGATACGCGACAGCAGCGCGATCTCCGCCGACACATCGACCACGAACAATGCCGGCGCGACATCGTCCAGATGGTCGAGGATCATGCGCATCGTCCGCCGCGTCGCCTCCACGCCCAGCGGTACGCAGTGCAGCACCTCCGGCGTCGGCTGGTCGAACAAGGCGGGCGTCGGCACCGGGGCGCCAATCATGTTGGGCAATGGCACGATCTCGACCGGCCGGTCGAACCCGTCGAACAGGTCGGGCCGCGCGCACAGGATGGTCACGCGCCGCTCGGGCGGCAGCTCGCGGATGATCGCCATCGCCCGATTGGCATGGCCGCGCCCCTGATGATGGATGAAAAACGTGATCGGTCGCAGCGTCATGGCATTCCCCGGAGAAACCCGTCCTGAACCGCATGAACGCGGCGGAACCCTTGCCGGCTCCCTGCGTAGCCCCGACAAGCGAAAATTATTTCGGAATCACAATGATTTCCGATGATTCGCATGGGAATAGACGACGCATGACGAGCTGGACGACCCCGCGCCCCGGACTATCCATCCTGCGCCGGGGCGATGCACCGATCCGCAGCATTCAGGTCTATGGACAGCGCTGCTCGGGAACCAATGTCCTGATCCGCTCGATCGAGGCCAATCTTGGCCGCGACGCCTTTACCGAAAGCTATGGCTTCAAGCACTGGTTCGTGCCGGAACAGGTCCTGTTCCCCCGCGACGTGCTGGTGCTGGCGGTCGCGCGCGATCCCGTCGACTGGGTGCGCAGCCTGCACCGTCAGCCATGGCACGCGCATCCGGAGTTGAAGGCGCTCGGCTTTTCCGACTTTATCCGCGCGCCGTGGCACAGCTATTGGGACCGCGAATTCTGGGGGGTCGAGGTCGATCACCCGGTGCTGGGACGCGAAATGCTGCATGAACGCTGTCCCGATACCGGCGAACGCTTCGCCAACCCGCTGGCCAAGCGGACGGCGAAGCTGCGCCACTGGAGCGGGCTGCACGACCGCGCGCACCATGTCGCGCTGCTCAACCACGAAGCGTTCGTCGCCGATCCGGCCGGGGTAATCGCCGACCTGTCCGCCGCAACCGGCCTGACGATGGCCGAACCATTCGTGTCGCAGGACAGCTACAAGGGGCAGGGCAAGCGGCCCTTCACCCCCACCGCCTATCCCGACATCTCCGGCGCCGACCGCGCGCATATCCACGCATGGCTCGACCCGGCGGTGGAGGCGCGGTTCGGCTTCGACATTCCGGCGGAACGGGCGGAAGCGGCGGAATAGGCTCGGGACGAACCGCCCCGGATCATGTGGAAACCTCTGCGAAATGGCCCAGCGACCTACAAAATCCCGTACCCCGGCGAAGGCTGGGGTACGAGAGGGGCGTTCCACAGAAGTCTCGATCAGGTCCGGGCTGATGATCCGATCTGCGCCCGACGCACCAGCACCGTCAACGCCGCCGTCAACACGGCCGCGACCAAGGCCCAGATCGCCAGCCCCTGCCACGGCGTGTACCCCAGCCATTCATCGGCCACCGTCCGCAGATAGCCCGGGTCGAACCGCTCGCGGAACACCGCCACCGCCAGCGCGCGCGGCTCGCTGCCCGGGGCGGTGATCTCGGCGCTGGCGATCGCCATGTTCAGCACGACCGACCCGGCCAGCAGCATCGCGACGGCGGCGCGCGACCAGCGCGTCGCCCGTGCCCAGAAGGCGCCAATGCCGATGCACAGGAACCCGACCGCCGGCAGCGCGTGGCGCGGGCCGGTCGCATTGCCGCCATCCCAGTAATAATAGCTGGCGTTGATGAGGAACGGCACCGCCGCCCCCGCCACCGCGAGCCAGCCGATGGCGCGCGTCGCCGGATCGCGCAGCAGTATCGCGATGCCGAACGGCGCGACGATCAGGATCGGCGCGACCCACAATATCCCGCGCCGCTCGCCAAAGGTCAGTTCGTACAGTACATAGGGCTTGGGATAGGTCAGCCCGAACAGCCCCTCCTGCATCCCGGCAAAGTCGGTGACCCCGGAATAGCCCAGCTGGAAGATGGTCCCGAACGCGATCAGGTTATAGCCGACCAGGACGACCAACGCGCTCGCCCCCGTCGCCAGCGCGATACCCACGGTCCGCACCGCCTCTGCCCGCGGCAGGCTGCGCAACCGCCACAGCGCATAGCCCGCGACCGGCAGCCCGGCGATCAGCGCCGAATGCTCGATCAGCACCGCCCAGCCGAGCGCCAGCCCGGCGAGGACGCCGTGGCTCCACGACCGCCCCGGTCCGGTCCCCCGCCACACCGCCCAGGTCGCGATCATCAGCAGCGCAGCGACCGGCGCATGGCCGAAGATCGTCGTCGACCATCCCCAGATGGTCGTGCCGAGACCGTAGGAGACGGCGGCAACCGCCCCGGCTTCGGTATCGCCGGTGATCCCCCGCACCAGATCGTAGAGCAGCATCGCCGCCAGCGCGCTGAGCAGCGCACAGACGGTCACCGCGACCAGGCGGATGCGAATCTTCAGGAACCGGTTGAATTCCCGATTCTCGAAGCCGGGCACGAAATCATGCGCGCTTTGGCCCGACATGGCATCGGCCAGCGCGACTGCCGGGATGCCCAGCACGGTGATGCCGGGCGCCTTGTCCGAATAATAATGGTCGCCGAAATGGGCCTTGTCGATCGTCAGCGCGGCATATTCGTCGATGGTCGCGTCGCCATCCTCGACCAGCGACAGCGTGGCGAACATCCGCACGGCGTTGTTCGGATTGAACTCCCACGACCCGAACCATGCGCAGG
>CAJYRU010000097.1 GCA_913777295.1 uncultured Sphingomonas sp.
CTATATCGACGGCTTCTACAACCCCGTCCGGCGCCACTCCGCGCTCAACTACACCAGCCCGGCGCAGTTCGAACAAACCGCGCCACGCTGAGCAAATGCCTCTCCATTTGAGCGGGGCAAGTCCACGCCTTGTCGGTAGGCAATCTGAAGTTCGGTACGGTTGGATGTGCCTGTAACCGGTATTGCCGCGACGCCCTGCGGACAGCCTCGTGCGGCTAGGGCTGGCGCTATCGTTATGCCCAAACCGGCTTCAACCAATCCGACGACCGAAAGCCAGGCGCTGGCCTCCTGAACGACGGCAGGCGAAAAGCCTGCCCCGCTGCAAAGACCGATGATCGTATCGTACAACTCCGGCGCGCCCATTCGGGGAAACAGGATGAAATCGTCGCCCGCCAAGTCGTTGATCGCCAGGTCCGCTCGCCCGGCAAGCGGGTGCGACCCCGGCAACACGGCCACCAAGCCGTCACGGTGAAGTGTCTCTACCATGATATCCTTCGCGGGGAACGGCCCGCGAACGATGGCGGCATCGAGGGTGCCAAGGCGTATGGCAGCAGCGATGTCGACTCCGTCGCGGTCGTCGATCTGCAAGCTCACGTCAGGCAAGGCGAGGCGAAGGTCTCGGACAATGATCGGCAGGACACCCACGGCAGACGATGCCGCAAAGCCGATGCGCAGGGTCCCGGCGTCCCCACTTGCCGTCCTCCTGACCATATCGACGATACGATCCCGCCTGGCGATCAACGCGCGGGCTTCGACGAGCAGCGCCATACCGGCGGGCGTCAGTGAGACGTGGCGGCTGGTACGGTGGAGCAGGGCGACACCCAGTTCGTGTTCGAGACGCAGGATTTGCTGGCTGAATGGCGGCTGCGACATACCCGACCTGGCGGCAGCCCGGCCGAAATGCAGTTCCTCGGCGACCGACACGAACAACTGCAGCTGGCGTAGGTCGATCATGATCGTTTCCGTCTCAATAAGGCATCAACGATATATTGGTATCACCGCAATAGCACGAGCTAGAACGGGATCATGATCCGCCTTTTCTGCTTAGTCATTACCATCTCCTTGGGATTATCGGGCTTCGTTTCGGCCCAATCGCTCGATGATACCGCCTCGCGGCTCGATCGGGCCGCCCGGCTCGAAGCTTGGCCGCAAGCCATCCGCGACAGCATGGTCGCTCCGCGCTGGCTACAGCATGGCGAGCGGCTCGTGTTCTGGGACGCGATCGGTCCGATGGCCGGAACCTGGGTAATAGTCGATGCTGCGCGACAGAAACGCCGTCCGATCATCACCCCCGTCAGACTGCGTAAGCAGCTCGCCGCTTTGACCGGGCAGAATGCGGCACTTCCTGAGCAGATGCCGTTTGTCCTGACGCCGGACGAGCGCGGCCTGGTTTTCGACTATGCTGGCAATGGATTCCGGCTCGATTTCGCAAAGCCGGGCGTCCGACGTATCGAGAAGAGTACGATGGACGCACGACTCCTAGCAGGAGGGATCCTGTCAAACGGCCGCGACTGGATCGTATCGCAGCAGGGCGAGGGATTTGTGGTGTCCGACGCGGCGGGCCGTACGGTGATAGAGCGTACCGGAACCTCTAATCTGGCGTGGCAGCTGCCCGAACGGCCTTGGTCGCCCGACGGCCGGCTGGCGGTCTGGCTGATCGACAGCCGCATGGTCAACCATATTCCGGTCGTCGATTACACCGCCGCGAGCGAACAAGTGACGATGGTCCCCTATGCCAAAGCGGGTACGCCGATCGCCAGCGCGCGGCTGCATCTGTTCGATCCGGCGAGCGGCGAATTGCGACCAGTGTCGAACGGTCAGGACGAAGGATATGACTGGCTGGCTGATTGGCGTAGCGACGGCTCCGCGCTCGTTCTCCATCTCGCGCGTGACGGCAAACGGCTCGACCTCCTTTCCATCGGACGCGATGGAAAGGTTCGGCGGCTTCTTCGTGAGGAACGGCGGGACACCAAGGTCGCAGACCTGAATTTCGCGGTTGGCGGCTGGCGTGCGCAAGTCGTGCCGCTTGCGGCGAGGCACGGCTTCCTGTGGATATCGGAGCGTGATGGGTGGCGGCATGTCTATCATTATGACGATGCTGGTCGCCTGATCCGTCAGGTGACACGCGGTACGTTTCCCGTCGTCCGGGTGGATGGCGTGAGCGATGACGGCACGCTGCTGCTGACGGCCGCCGATCCTGCCGTGCCCTATGACGAACGCCTGTATCGCGGAAACCTGAAGGGCGACGCGCTGCGTCCCGTGTCGGTCGACCCCGGCGTCCACATGGCGCTAGTCTCGCCATCGGGCCGGTATCTGGTTGACAGCCACTCATCATGGACCAGCTCCCGCAGGCGAGACCTAATCCGCTCCGATGGCAGCGGCCGGACGTCCCTGACAATCGCCGACTCGAGCGCTGTTGCCGCAACCGGCTATGCTCCCCCTGAGCCGATCCGCGTTCTGGCGGCTGACGGCGTGACACCGCTCCACGGCGCGCTGTATCACCCATTTGGGTTCGATCCGATGCGACGCTATCCGGTCGTCGCCTATATCTATGGCGGTCCGTTCGGGACGGTTCTCTCGCGCACCTACACCGGCAACACGATGATGCGCCGCGCCGAGGCGCTGGCCGCCGCTGGTTTTGTCGTCGTGGCGATCGACGTGCGCGGAAGCGCAGGCCGCAGCAAGGCGTTTGGCGATGCGACCTATGGCAAGATCGGGCAGAGTGAGATTTCGGACTATGTGACAGGGCTGCACCAACTCTCCAAGACGCGGCCTTGGATGGACCTTGCCCGGGTCGGCATCCATGGTCACAGCTGGGGCGGTTATTTCGCAATTCGCGCGATGCTGGTGGCACCGGACTTCTTCAAAGCCGGCTACGCCGGTGCTCCGGGCGCGCTTGATGAGGATGCGTTGGTCAACGAACCGGACATGGGCCGGATTGCCGACAACCCCGGCGGCTATGCCGCAGGCTCAAACCTTGCGCTTGCCAGGCATTTATTGGGGCCGCTGCGGATCATGCACGGCACGGCCGATGTAAACGCGCCATTGTCGAGCAGTATGCGGATGGTCGATGCGCTGATCCGCGCGAATAAGCCGGTCGAGCAGCTGGTGATGCCTGGCGTAGCTCATGATCCGGAAGGACCGGCCGGAGCCTATTACCGGGATGACGTGATCCGCTTTTTCGTGCGTACGCTGGCATTCCCGTCAACGGATGGTGCCTATAAGCCAACGTAAAACCACCGCTGCGACGACCCAGTTGCGGTCATTCAGGAGGCCTTATCGGCTTCCCAATTCCAGCCGCTCGTTCACGTGCATCGTAAGCGTTAAGGGATGTAGCAGATGGTGCGGTTGACGTTCCCGTGAGCTGTATTCAGTCTGCTACATTGCGCGAATAGCACACTTCGGGGCTGATCTTCCGCCAACCAGTTTTTACAACTAGCAAGAGGCCAACTAGCCAGACCCTTTCGAGAATGCGGGATATGATCCCGCAAAGTGCTGGGTGTAGGTCATCAAGCCTACAATAGAACACCGACAAGAAAAATGGTAACGGCACGCTCAATAAGGCGCTGCAATCCGGTATCGACTGGTGGGGCTGATAAGCCAAGAGCGGCGTCACGCAAGGTATCGGCCACGACCATCGAGGTCAGCATCATCGCGGTGCCGTCCGGGTCGTCAATGGTCATCCGCCCTACCGACGCATAGGCGGCAAGTTGGTCGGCGAGCGGCCTGATCCCATAGGCCTTGATTGTCTCGATATAGATACGCGCGACATCGGGGAACTGCGCGCCTTCGCTCATTACGAGGCGGTAGGAGGTTATACCTTCGTCGGAGAAGGCGAGATGGCAGAACGCCGTCAGATAGCCCGTCAGCCATTCCCGGGGCGGCGCATCTGGGTTGGGCGGTCCGGCCGTCGCGGCCAGTTCGCCAACCACAGAGCGGATCACTGCGAACAGCAACGCCTCCTTCGAGGCCACATGGCGATAGATCGTCTTTTTCGACATCATCGCGGCCGTCGCGATCCGCCCGACATTGGCCTTGGCAAAACCATAGCGGCCAAATTCCACGCGCGCGCTTTCCAAGAGGCGGGGCGGCAGACCGTCGGTCGGAGGCGCTTCATCCATTCTCGTCCAATACGCCAATTTCGACAAAAAGAGCACCTTGGAAACCGATGGGTTTCCAATTTTCATATGGGCTCCTACATAGCGGATGAGGAGCAAACCGATGGGTTATCGACACAATCGTCCGAACGCCGGGTCGATCGTCGACGCCGCCGTCATGACCTGGAGGCATTGAACGATGGCCACCATTCCGCAACCCAAAGGCTATCCCCTGATCGGCAACATCGCCGAGCTCGATCCCAAGGCGCCGGTACAGAGCCTGATGCGGCTGGCGCGCAAGCATGGCCCGCTGTTCCGCATCGAGATGTTCGGGCGTGGCCTGGTGATCGTGGGCAACCAAGCGTTGACTGAGGAGCTGTGCGACGAGACCCGCTTCAAAAAGGCGCTGCACCGTCCGTTGCAGGAGGCGCGCTATGTCGGCGGAGACGGCCTGTTCACCGCGCATGACGAGGAGCCGAACTGGGGCAAGGCGCACCGCCTGCTGATGCCCGCTTTCGGTCCGCTCGGGCTGCGGTCGATGTTCGACCGCATGTACGACATCGCCGAACAGATGATGGTGCGGTGGGAGCGGTTCGGTGAGGGCGCGACCATTGACGTGGCCGACAATATGACCCGGCTGACGCTCGACACGATCGCGCTGTGCGCCTTCGATTATCGCTTCAACAGCTTCTATCAGGACGCGATGCACCCCTTCGTCGCGGCGATGGTGGGAGCACTGGAGGAATCGGGGCGGCGATCGCGGCTGCCGCCAGGTGCGGGCAAGCTGATGCTTCTGCGCAATCGCCGGTTCGAGGCCGATATCAGGATCCTGCGCGACGTCTCCAACCGGCTGATCGACGAGCGCCATGGCGATCCGCGCCTGGGCGAACGCGGCGACCTGCTGGACCGGATGCTGACCGCCCGCGATCCCGAAACGGGCGAGAAGCTGAGCCGCGAGAATGTCGGCTATCAGATGATCACCTTCCTGGTCGCCGGGCACGAGACGACCAGCGGATTGCTCAGCTTCGCCACCTGGCTGCTGCTCACCCACCCCGAGGTGCTGGCGAAGACACGGGCGCATGTCGATGACGTGCTCGGCGGCCATGCACCGACGGTCGACGATATCGGACGGCTGACCTATGTCGAGCAGGTCCTGCAGGAGACGCTGCGGCTCTGGCCCACCGCGCCCGCCTTCGGCGTCCACCCGCGCGAGGCGACGAAGATCGGCGGCCGCTATGCCGTCACCCCGGACGACACGCTGCTGATCCTGACGCCTGTCCTTCACCGCGACCCGACCGTCTGGGACGAGCCGGAAGCGTTCCGCCCCGAGCGGTTCGCGCCCGAGGCCGCCGCCAAGCTGCCGCCCCATGCCTGGAAGCCGTTCGGGAATGGCCAGCGTGCTTGCATCGGGCGCGGCTTTGCCATGCAGGAGGCGATCCTGGTCATGGCGCTGATGCTCCAGCGCTTCGACATCAGCCTGGCCGACCGCGACTATAAGCTCGTGGTGAGCGAGACGCTGACCCTGAAGCCCGCCAACCTCCATATCCATGCGCGTCGCCGGGACGGAGCGACGGCACGGCCGCGCAGCACGGCGCAAGACGCCCCGACACGTCCGCTGACCGCGCCAACAGAACCGAGCCCGGGCGACAATGGGCCCCTTCTCGTCCTTTACGGCAGCAACACCGGCACCAGCGAAGCCTTCGCCCAGCGGATCGGCGCCGATGCCGCCGTGCAGGGCTATGCCGCGACCGTCGCGCCGCTGGACGACTACGCCTCCGGGCTGCCCGACGGCGTGCCCCTGATCGTCGCCACCGCGTCCTATGAGGGCCGCCCGCCCGACAATGCGGCCCGTTTCGTCACCTGGGTCGAGAGTCTGCCCGACCATGCGCTGGTCGGACGACGCTATGCGGTGTTCGGCTGCGGCAATCGGCAATGGGCCCGCACCTGGCAGGCGATCCCCAAGCGGGTCGATGCCGCACTGGCTAAGGCCGGCGGGCAGGCCTTCCATCCGCGCGGCGAAGGCGATGCCGCTGGCGATCTGTTCGGCGCTTTCGAGAACTGGTATGCCGGTCTCTGGCCGTCGCTCGCGGCATCGGAGGGACGCGAACCGGCCGCCCAGGCGCAGCCCTGCATCGATGTGGAAGTGCGGCGCGGGACGCGCGAACGCGTGCTCAAGCTCGACGAATTGCAGCGCGGTACGATCCTGGCCAATCGCGAGCTGGTCGACATGCACCGCCCTGGCGCGCGCTCGAAACGACATATCGAGATCGCCCTGCCCAAGGGCATGACCTATCGCGCAGGCGACTATCTGGCGGTGTTGCCGAGCAATCCGCCCGAAACCGTGCGCCGCACCCTTACCCGCTTTAATCTAGAGCCGGACACGGAATTGATCGTCCACGGCGCGCCTGGTTTGCCCTCTGCCCTGCCCGTCGACAGGCCGGTCACGGCCGAGACGCTGTTCGGCGACTATCTGGAGTTACAGCAGCCCGCGACGCATGGGCAGATTTCGGCGATCGCCACGACCATAGCCTGCCCGCCGGAGCGCAAAGCGGCCGAACGGCTGGCGCAGGAGGACGTCTATGCCGCGGAGATATTGGCGCGGCGGGTGACGCTGCTCGACCTGCTGGAGCGCTTCGCATCGGCTGACATGGCACTTGGCACGTTCATCGCGGCCCTTCCCCCGATGCGCGCCCGCCAATATTCGATCGCCTCGTCACCGCTCGTTGATCCAAACCGGTGTGCGCTCACGGTATCGGTCCTGCAGGCGCCGGCACTGGGGGGCGATCGGTTGCATCAAGGCGTCGCGTCGACCTTCCTCGCCCGGCTGAAGGAAGGCGATACGCTCGGCGTGGCGGTGCGACAGAGCCAGGCGGGATTTCATTTGCCAGCCAATCCGCTGACCCCGGTCATCATGGTTTGCGCGGGTAGCGGTATCGCGCCGTTCCGTGGCTTTCTTCAGGAACGTGCCGTGCGCAAGGCCGCCGGCGAACTGCTTGGCCCGGCCCTGCTCTTCTTCGGCGTGCGCGATCCCGATGGCGATTTTCTGTATCGCGAGGAACTGGAGGGTTGGCAGGACACGGACGTCGTTAGCCTGCGGATGGCCTTTTCCACGACGGGTCAGGATAGCATTGTTCACGTCCAGGATGCCATCTGGCGGGATCGCAAGGAGATCGCTGCCCTGTTCCGCGCGGGGGCACGCATCCTTCTCTGCGGTGATGGCGAGCACATGGCGCCAGCCGTGCGCAAAGTCTTCATCCGCATCTACCAGGCGGAAACCGATGCCAGTCACGCTGAGGCGCTAGCCTGGGCGGAGCGGATCGAGCGGGAGGGCGTACGCTATGTCGCCGACATATATGCATGATGTCACGTCGAGCGCTCATCTTCGACAGGTCCATGCCACGCCGGGCACTTAAACGGCCTGCCCCAATCTCGGGCGTTCATCGGGTTCCTAAGCGGTGCCCGGAACCGGCCGCTCGTTCAGCATGACCACCGGCCAATCAACCACGTTTCCAAACGATCGGTTTACCCCGCCTGCGTAAGCTCGTTTGGCAATTTGGCCCGATGGAGATGATCAATGGGTCATTCGTCGATGGACCCTGCCTTTCACGAACTGCGGCCTTGGAACGAGGGCCGGCTGATCGGTGCGAAGCGCGCTCTGAAACAGCAACAGGTATGGGCTATTCGCTTCTGGCTCGACCAGCATAGACGACTGCGCGACCGCGCGTTGTTCGACTTCGCCATCGACAGCAAGCTACGCGGCTGCGACGTGGTCAGGGTGCGGATCGGAGATGTAGTTTCTGGCGGGCGCGTCCGTGACCGAGCCGTCGTGGTTCAGCAGAAGACCAGACGGCCAGTCCAGTTCGAACTAATGGACACGGCACGCAAGACGATGCGGGCATGGCTGGAGCGTCGTGGCGGAACACTGAACGACTTCGTTTTCCCAAGTCGAAACGACTACATGGCCCACATGAGCACCCGCCAATACGCTCGCCTCGTGCACGAATGGGTGGTCGGCATCGGCCTTCCAGCTCAAGATTATGGTACACACTCGCTTCGGCGCACGAAAGCATCGATCATTTACAAGGCGACCGGCAACCTCCGCGCTGTTCAGATTCTTCTCGGCCACGCCAAGATCGACAGCACAGTGCGGTACTTGGGGGTTGATGTTGAGGATGCCTTGGAACTGGCAGAACGCACCGAGGTCTGAACAGACCCAGTTGCGGTCATCCACGGCCGGTTTTCACGTTCCCGATTTCTGCCATTCGTTCATGTCGGCCTTCCGGCACGGTCATCGCGTGGCGCGGTGGCCGGAAGGTCGCAGTTGCTATTGGTGTGACACTCCGCGGGCTGGTTTGATGGTGCCAGCCGACCTCAAGCCGGCTGGAGCACTTCGTCAAATCTGCGCCAGGCCACCGTCGGTAAACAGCTCGCTGCCCGTCATGAAGCTGCTGTCTGATGATGCCAGGAAGGCAGCAGCAGCCGCGACTTCTGACGGCTCGCCAACATGTCCGATCGGCGTCGTCGCCCCCATCTCGATCATGGCATCACGGCCAACGACCTCGGCGGCAAGCTCGGTCAAAGTCGGCCCCGGTGACAGGACATTGACCCGGATACCCGTACCCCGCAAATCCTGCGCCCAGCTGCGCGCCAGGTTGCGGACTGCCGCCTTTGAGGCGCTGTAGACGCTGAATGCCGGAGTCCCCATGACGCCTGTGGTCGAGCCTGTGAGGATGACCGAACCGCCGGCCTCCATCAGCTTTAGGCCTTTTTGAACCGTGAAGATCGTGCCCTTCACATTGA
This sequence comes from uncultured Sphingomonas sp., assembly GCA_913777295.1. Taxonomy (GTDB): domain Bacteria; phylum Pseudomonadota; class Alphaproteobacteria; order Sphingomonadales; family Sphingomonadaceae; genus Sphingomonas. Next base: position 8,898 of record CAJYRU010000097.1, read on the forward strand.
CGTCGAACGTCGCGTCGAAATGGTCGGGCGTGATTTCGGACAAGGGCACCAATGCCCCCGTGCCGGCATTGGCGAACAGGATATCAAGCTTGCCGTGCTCCTGCTTCACCGTGTCGTACAGCCGGTCGAGATCTCCAGCATCAGTGACCGATCCTGGGACCGCCCGTGCATTATCGCCGAGCGCCGCCACGGCTGCTTCCAGCTTATCTGCCCTGCGTCCGAACAGGTACACGAACGCGCCTTCGGCGACGAACCGCTTCGCTGACGCCAAGCCAATCCCCGTGCCACCCCCGGTAACAACAGCGATCTTCCCGTTCAGTCTGGTCATAAGTGCCTCCATTCATTGGTTGCACGCAGTTGGCTTGGGGCCTACCTAAGGACAAGTATGCACCTTTTGGTAAGTACCTATTATGTCTAAAATGCCACTGGTCGACGATCACGCCGCTGCCCCCATCGCGCCTGCCTTCACCTGCGGGCTCGACGCCACGCTCAAGGTCATCTCGGGAAAGTGGAAGCCCCTGATCCTGTACTTTTTGCTGCGCGGGCCCACCCGCTATGGGGAACTGAAGCGCGCCATCCGCGACGTCAGTGACAAGGTACTGATTCAGCAACTCAAAGAACTAGAAGCGGACGGCGTCCTGCGCCGGAACGACTACAAGGAGGTGCCGCCGCGGGTCGACTACACGCTCACCGAGCTCGGCCAGAGCCTCGCCCAGGCGCTTGAGCCTTTATGCCAATGGGGCACTGACAATATGGTCATAATGCAGAAGCTATTCGCTGAGCGTGACGAATGGGGGCGTGGGCGCAATTGAACGGCAGGCCATTGGGCCTGACTAGATGAGCATCGCACCCATCGCTTCTGGATCAGCCTGACCCACATCCGGTCATCCACGTTCCTTGGACCACCAGCCCGAATCTGCCGTTCGTTCATCCGAGAACAACGGACTCGCATCTCGATCAGCGCATCCCGTTGTAATCTACTTCCCTGCTGCCGTTGTCAGGCGTTCCCAGTTTGCGAATGCGAGCCCACGGCGCGTCGCCTCATCGCTAGCCAATGTTTCCAGAAAACGTCGCGGTTCACCACCCTCGCGATACTGATATGGGAAGTCGGTCGAGAACAGCAGACGCTCAGGACCGACAATATCGAGACATTGCTGAAGATAGGTAGCACTCCACATACCGCTGCCGGTGACATAGAGGTTGCAGCGTGCATATTCGATCAGCGACCGATCGAGATCGAGGGCGCGATCCATGACGGCGGATGTCCGCTCGAGGTAGAACAGCACCACCTCGCCCCAATGGCCGAGAATGATCTGCAGCTCCGGCAGTGCGTCGAAGACGCCGGCCGCCGCAAGGCGGATCCATTCCAGCCCCGCTTCATAATGCCAACCAAGGCCAAAGGCGGCGAGCGCGAGATCGGCCCGCTCGCCGATCC
>CAJYRU010000098.1 GCA_913777295.1 uncultured Sphingomonas sp.
TTCTCCGGCACGACCGCGGCACAGGGCGTGGGGGCCAGCGGCTATGCCGGCACCAGTCCGTTGTCGGCCAGCAGTTTCCGGCAGAAGGCCTATGGCGCCTATGTCGGTCTCGAAACCGACCTGACCGACGCCCTGACCGTCGGCGCGGCAGGCCGATACGAACATTACAACACGTTCGGCGATGCCTGGGTGGGCAAGGTCAATGCGCTCTACAAGCTCAGCGACGGATTGTCGGTGCGCGGCAGCATCGGCACCGGCTTCCATGCGCCGTCGCCGGGTCAATCCAACGTGTCGATCATCACCACCAACTTCCGCGGGGTCCAGAGCGGCACGTTCCCGACCAACACGGCGGTGGCGCGCTATTTCGGCGCGACCCAGCTCACCCCTGAAAAGTCGACTAATTACGGTGCCGGCATCATCCTGAAGCCAGTCCGCAACATGACGATCACGGTCGACGGCTATCAGATCGACCTGCGTAACCGGATCGGCCTGACGTCGCCGTTCGTCGTCACGGCGGCCGATATCGCGGCACAGTCGGCTCTGGTGCCGGTCGGCGTGGGCGGTGAGGTGCAGTATTTCACCAACGGCTTTCGCACGCGCACCCGCGGTATCGACGTGGTCGGCACTTGGCGCACCACGCTGAGCGAAGCGCTGTTGAACTTTTCGCTCGCTTACAATTACAACCAGACCAAGGTCAGGCAATACGATGCCCAGATCATCGACGATGCGCAGCTGATCGACGCGGAAAATCTTGCCCCCAAGCACAGGGCTGTTTTCAACGCGAGCTGGTCGCTTGACAATCTCAGCTTCAACGTGCGCGAGAATTACTATAGCTCGTTCACCAGCGCGCAGGATTACGGGCAGACCAACGGCATCGCGAACCAGATATTCGGGGCGAAATTCACCACCGACCTGGAACTGAGCTACACGTTCGCGGACCATGTCACGCTGGCGGTCGGCGCGCAGAACTTCACCGACGAGCATCCCGACAGGCTGAAGCCGACCTCTGCGGTGCAGATTTTCCCGATCACGGGCGGCACGGCGGACGGCCAGATCTATCCGCGCAACGGCGGCCCCTTCGGTTTCAACGGTGGCTTCTATTACACGCGTCTGCGCGTAAAATATTGACGAACTGCCAAGGTGCGGCGGCGGTCGGGGCACCCGCCCTCCCACCGCCGTATCGCCGCGATCGATCGGCTGATGGGACACGGTCCGCCGGACCGGGCTTCCCGTCAGCCGCGTCATCTCCCATGGGTGACGCATGACCAGCCTTTCCCGCATCGTGGCCGACATCGCCGCCGAAATGGCGGCCGCGCCCGATCGTGGGACGCCGGCGACCTATATCCCGCCGCTGCGCGACGTCGATCCGACACGCTTCGGCATCGCCGTGATCGAAGCGGACGGCACGCTGCATCTGGGCGGAGATGCCGACGTCCCCTTCTCCATTCAAAGCATTTCCAAGGTCTTCACGCTCACGCTCGCGCTGGGAACGGTCGGCGATCAGCTGTGGAATCGCGTCGGTCGTGAACCCTCGGGCAGCGCCTTCAATTCGATCGTGCAACTCGAGACCGAGCGGGGCATTCCGCGTAACCCGTTCATCAACGCCGGGGCCTTGGTGGTCGCCGATATATTGCTGGGCAACCACGAACCGCGTGAGGTGATCGGCGAGCTGTTGCGCTTCGTCCGGGAACTGGCGGACGATGACGGCATCAGCGTGGACCATGTCGTCGCGCAGGCCGAACTGACCACCGGACATCGCAATGCCGCCCTGGCCCACTTCATGGCGGGCTTCGGGACGATCGAGAATGGCGTCGACCGGTTGCTGGGAACCTACGTCCACCAATGCGCCCTTGCCATGAGTTGTCGTCAGCTCGCCGCGGCCGGCCGGTTCCTAATGGCGCGCGGTATCAATCCCGCGACCGGGCGATCGGTGGTGTCGCCGCAACGTGCGAGGCGGATCAACGCGTTGATGATGACGTGCGGGCATTATGACGGCTCGGGCGAATTCGCCTATCGCGTAGGGTTGCCGGGCAAATCCGGCGTGGGCGGGGGCATTCTCGCCATCGCCCCCGGGCACGCGTCGATCGCGGTATGGTCGCCCGGCTTGAACGCGATCGGCAACTCGCAGCTCGGCACCCTGGCCTTGGAGCGGCTAGTACAGCACACGGGTTGGTCCGTATTCGATCCGACGTGATTTCCAGGGCTCTGTCGAAAGGGCGCGTCAGGAGCGGCCTTGTTGAGGGACGGGGTTTGTGAGCTGCTGCCGGTTCCGCGGACACGAGGTTAAGCTACCTGCGCCTGCCGTTCGAAGTCCATGGGGCTGAGGTAGCCCACCGTGGCTTGTAGCGACCCTAAGCCACTTATTTTAGGGCAAGCCTTCTAGGCCTTGATCGGGTTGGTCGGGTCGCCCGAAAGTTCGCCACACCCAAACCGGCCAAGTGCAACAACAACGGCATGTTGGGCGCAATGTTGCATCACGCCCATCATGATCACCTAAATCACTAAACCAAAAACGTTTTCTCGGAGTTGTTGGCGGCGCTGTCAGTCTAATGCGAACCGCTCTCCACATGATGCATTTTGGTCTTTGACGGTAACGTTCAGCTGACAAGCGCCTGCCACTCCGCCAATGCGGCGGAGCGTCGTTCCCGGTAGGTCTGTCGATCGATGAGGTGGCGTTCCAGGCTGAAATGGTTGTGGAGGTTCTGTCAGTCTAATGCGAACCGCTCTCCACACGATGCACCTCGGTCTTTGACGACCACGGTTAGCTGACAAGCGCCTGCCACTCCGCCAGTGCGGCGGAGCGTCGTTCCCGGTACGTCTGTCGATCGATGAGGTGACGTTCCAGGCTGAAGTGGTTGTGGACGTTGGCGTGGACCGAGGCGAACTTCTGCAGCGTCTTCATCTGGCGGAACCGCAGCATCGCTCGCTCCCGTCGTCGGAATGGCAGGTGGCTGTTCTCCACCCGGTTGTTCGCCCAGCGACCCACCTCCTGCTTCCCGGCGTTACCGAGATCGTTCATGGCCGCACGGTAGCTGCGCAGACCGTCGGTGGTGATCGCCTCGGGCGAGCCGTGGCGCTTCAGCGCCTTCTTCATGAACGCGAGTGCCGCTGCCTTGTCGCGGGTCTTGGTGACGTAGCTTTCCAGCACCTCACCCTTATGATCCACCGCTCGCCACAGGTAGACCATCTCGCCGTTCAGCT
>CAJYRU010000099.1 GCA_913777295.1 uncultured Sphingomonas sp.
ACAGATGGAAAAGGATGCGCCGCTGCCGCCGGCGGACTAAAACTCCCCCTCCCCTTCACGGGAGAGGGTCGGGGAGAGGGGAAGTTCCGGACGCCCCGCCCATGAAAAAGGGGCCGCCCTCGCGGACAGCCCCCTCTCCCAACCCTCTCCCCTGAAGGGGAGAGGGAGTCTTAGTCCGCCGGCGGGAGCGGCGCATCCTTCTCCATCTGCAACCCGTGGCGCAGCAGCATCGGGATGTTCGCCGCCGCAAAGATCAGCGTCAGCGGCACCGCACCCCACAGCTTGAACCCGACCCAGAAGTCCCAGCTCGAATGGCGCCAGACGACCTCGTTCAGCACCGCCATGAAGGCAAAGAAGATCGCCCAGTTGACTGTCAGCTTGCGCCATCCGGTGGCGCTCAACCCCGGATAGGCGGTTTCCAGCAGCTGTTGCAGCAGCGGGCGTCCGGTGACGACGCCGAAGGTCAGGATGGCCGAGAACATCGCATAGACGATCGTCGGCTTCATCTTGATGAAGGTGTCGTCGCGGAAATAGAGCGTCAGCGCGCCGAACACGACGACGAGGCCCGCCGACAGCCACAGCATCGGCGAAACATGGCCGGTCTTCCACTTCGATACGATGATAGCGGCGACGCTGGCGATCATGAACGCCGTGCTGGCGATGATGACCTGCGCCAGTTGGTCGACCATGTCGGGCAGGCCGATCTTGCTCGCCAGCAGATTGGCGACGAAGAACACCAGTAGCGGCCCATAGTCGAGCGCCATGCGGAACAGCGGTGATACCGGGGGCTTGGTTTCGGTCGTCATTTGCGCACCCGCTCCACGCCCGCAATGATGCGGGACACTTCATGGGCGTCGAACCCGCGCAGGTCGTCGGCGGTTTCGCCGACGCCGATGGCATGGATCGGCAGGCCGAATTTCTCCGCCGCAGCGACCAGCACGCCGCCGCGCGCGGTGCCGTCCAGCTTGGTCATCACGAGGCCGGTAACGCCTGCCGTTTCCTTGAAGACCTCGATCTGGTTCAGCGCATTCTGCCCCGTGGTCGCATCGAGAACGAGGACGACGTCGTGCGGCGCTTCGGGATTGAGGCGACCCAGCACCCGGCGAACCTTGGCCAGTTCGTCCATCAGCTCGCGCTTGTTCTGCAGCCGGCCGGCAGTGTCGACGATCAGCACGTCGATGCCGGTGGCGGTGGCCTGCTTGACCGCTTCATAGACGATACCCGCCGCGTCGCCGCCTTCGGCGCCGCTGACGATCGGCACGCCGATCCGTTCGGCCCAGGTGCGCAGCTGTCCGATGGCAGCGGCGCGGAAGGTGTCGCCCGCCGCCAGCATCACGCCATAATCCTGCTCGACCAGCGTCTTGGCCAGCTTCGCGATGGTCGTGGTCTTGCCCGAGCCATTGACGCCGATGACGAGGATCACCTGAGGCCGCGGAAATGCCTCGATTTCCAGCGGCCTGGCGACCGGCGTCAGGACCTTTTCGATCTCCTCCGCGACGACCAGCCGGATACCCAGTTCCTCCATGTTGCGCTCATATTGTCCTTCGGACAGGCGGGTGCGGACACGGGCGGCGGTAGCGGGTCCGAGGTCGGAGGCGATCAGCGCCTCTTCGATCTCGTCCAGCGTCGCTTCGTCCAGCCGCGCGGCGGACAGGCCGACCAGGTTGCCGGTCAGGCGGTCGGAGGTTTTCTTCAGGCCGCCGAGCAGGCGTTCGTGCCACGAAAGGCTCATAGGGGGATTCCGATCAACTGATCGCCTTCGACTTGAGTGAAACGCGCGGTGACGATGCGACCGGGCGGGCAGGGGGGGAGCCGCACGTCGGCAAAACCGGGGCTGTGCCCGCGCGTGCCGGGTCGTTCGACCAGAATGTCGGCAATATCGCCGATCTGTTCGGCCAGCCAGTCGCGATGCCGCTGCCGCGCCGCGTCGCGCAGCGCCTGCGCGCGGGCCTTTGCAATCGGCGGCGGCACCTGCGGCATCCGCGCGGCCGGCGTGCGGGCGCGGGGGCTGTAGGGAAAGACATGGGCGTGGACGATGGCGCAGTCGTCGATCAACGCCAGCGTGTTCGCTGCCATCGCATCGGTTTCGGTCGGAAAGCCGGCGATCAGATCGGCACCGATGGCGATTGACGGACGCGCGGTCTTCAACCGTTCGGCCAGCCGCACCGCATCGGCGCGGCTGTGGCGCCGCCGCATCCGTTTGAGGACCATGTCGTCGCCCGCCTGAAACGACAGATGGACATGCGGCATGACGCGCGGTTCGTTCGTCAGCAATTCCAACAGCCTGGCATCGATATTTGCCGGATCGAGCGACGATAGCCGCAATCGTGGGAGCGAGGTTCGGACGATGATCGCCTCGACCACATCGCCCAGCCGCGGCGTGCCGGGCAGGTCATCGCCATAGCTGGACAGATCGACCCCGGTCAGCACCACTTCGGCATGGCCCGCCGCGACCAGCGCCTCGACCTGTGCGACGATGTCGTCGATGCTGGCGGAGCGGGACGGACCGCGCCCGGCGGGGATGGCGCAGAAGGTGCAGGCATGATCGCAGCCATTCTGCACCTCGACAAAGGCGCGGGTCTGGCCCTCGAACCCGCCTGCCAGCTGGGGCGCGGTGTCCAGCACGCGGGCGATGTCGCGGACGATCACCGGCTCGGGCGATGTCCAGGCGGCAGGGTTCAGCTTGTCGGAATTGCCGATCACGCGGCTGACTTCGGGCATTGCCGAAAAGCCGGCCGGGTCGATCTGTGCCGCGCAACCGGTGACGATCAGTTCGCTGTCCGGGCGTTCGCGCCGGGCGCGGCGGATGGCGCGCCGCGTGGCGGCGACGGCATCGTTGGTGACGGCACAGCTGTTGACCACCACCACATCGCGTGCGCCGACCAGCCCGCGGATCGCATCGCTTTCCGCGATGTTCAGTCGGCAGCCGAGCGTTATGATGGCGGGACCACAGGAGGATGGCATGGGCGACGATCTAGGGACAGCGACGGGCGAAGTCCACGCACAGGCGCGCGAAGTCCTCGACTTCTGGTTCGATCAGGTCGGGCCGGAGCGGCATTTCGTCAAGGACGATGCGCTGGATGCCGAGATTGCCGATCGGTTCGGGGCGCTGCGCGATGCGGTGCTGGAGAGCGAGGCGGCGGACTGGCGTGACGAGGCGCATCACCTGCTCGCTGCGGTCATCCTGCTCGACCAGTTTTCCCGCAATGTCCATCGGGGCAGTGCCGAAGCGTTCGCGGCGGATCCGCTGGCGCTCGAACTGGCGCTGATCGGGATCGCGCGGGGCGACGATCGGCAATTCCCGCCGCTGGAACGCTCGTTCCTCTACATGCCGTTGATGCACAGCGAGGACCGGGGCGTGGCGCGGTTTTCGCTGCGTTGCTTCGAAGATCTGGGCAATCCCAACAATCTGAAATTCGCGCGCGATCATGCCGAGGTGCTGGCACGCTATGGCCGTTATCCGTCGCGCAACGCCGCGCTAGGCCGTGTGTCGACCGAGGCGGAGGCGGCGTATCTCAGCCGACCTGACGCCGGATGGTGAGGTCGGGCAGGTCGGGATCGGTCGCGCCGGTATGCAGCAGCCCGCGCGCGGCGAGCATCCGGCGGGTATCGGCGATCGACAGCGGCTTGCCGTAATTCCACCCCTGTGCCTTGGCACAGCCCAGGGCGGCGAGGCGTTCGGCGATCGTGTCGGTTTCGACCCCCTCGGCGGTGACCGGCAGGTTCAGATTGGCGCCGAGGCCAATGATCGCGTTCACAATCGCCGCCGAATCGGCATTGTCGAGCAGCGACAGGACGAAGCTCTTGTCGATCTTGATCCGGTCGAACGGCAGCGCGCGCAGATGGGCGAGCGAGGAATAGCCGGTGCCGAAATCGTCGAGCGCCAAACGGACGCCCTGATTCTTGAGCGAGCCGACGATCGACTGGGCCAGCGCCAGATTGTCGAACAACGCGCTTTCGGTGATCTCGATCTCCAGCCGGTTGGGTGCGAAACCGCCCTCGACCGTTGCCTTGATGATCTTCTGCGCCAGCCACGCATCGCGCAGCTGGGTGGGGGAGATGTTGACCGACAGCGACAGCGTCGGGTCCCAGTCGCGCGCGGCGGCAAAGGCCTGACGCATGATCGACAGCGACAGTTCGGCGATCAGCCCCGATTCCTCGGCAACGGGAATGAAGCGATCGGGCGGGATCACCCCCTGCGTCGGATGGATCCAGCGCGCCAGCACCTCGAACCCGCACAGGCGGCCGGTGGTCAGGTCGATCTGCGGTTCGAAATAGGGAACGACCTGTCCGGCGGGAATGGCGAGGCGCAGGCCGTTTTCGATGTCGTTGCGATCGATCAGCGCATGTTCCATCGCCCGGTTGAACCAGGTTACGCCGCCGCGCCCCGATTTCTTGGCGCAGTACATCGCGATATCCGCCGACCGCAGCAGCGTGTCGATACCCGCGCCGTCGAAGTCGGACCGCGCGACGCCGATCGAACTGGTCAGGTGGATGCGCAGGTCGTCGATCTCGA